>CAMLFJ010000118.1 GCA_946479205.1 uncultured bacterium
TGCGGTTGAGGCCGGGCTCGAGCCGGCGCACGTCGTCGAGCAGCGCCCCGACCGCGCCCGCGGGCAGGAACCGGGGGATGAACAGGAACTCGTCCTGCCCCCAGTACTCGCGCGCGAGCGCGGGCACGTCGAGGCGGTCGAGGGCCGCGTCGATCTCGGCGGCGAACGCGCGGGTCCCGGACGTGGTCACAGGCGCTCCACCTGCACCAGGTTGGAGTGCAGCGCCGGCCCGCCGCCCATGTCCGCGGTGCGATCGTCGGTGAGCGCGTTGACCCCGCGCCCGCCCGGCTGGTGCTTGTTCCACCAGATCCCCTCCACCACCGCCACCCCCTCGCGCGTGTCGTCGGTCAGCTCGGCGGTGAACCGCGCCTCCCCGCGCGCGCTGCGCACCAGCACCGCGTCGCCGGTCCGGATGCCGCGGGAGGCGGCGTCCCCCGGATGCAGCAGTACCGCGGGGCCGCGCTGGCGGCGGCGCAGCAGCTCGGACTGGCTGAACGACGAGTTGAGGAAGAAGCGATTGGGCGGCACGATGCACTGCAGCGGATAGCGTCGCGTCAGCTCGGTGTGCTCCGGGCCCTCGATCAGCGGCGTGTAGGTGGGCAGCGCGGGCAGGCCCGCCTGGGCCAGCGTCTCCGACAGGAACTCGACCTTGCCGGACGGCGTCGGCGCCCCGTCCGCGAAGGGCAGGTACGGGCGGGCCAGGCGGAGCCGCACCGAGTGCTCCGCCTCGAGCCGCTCGAGGGTGATGCCCTCGATCGAGGGATCGCCCGAGGCGAGCGCCTCGCGGATGAGATCGTCCTCGCTCTTGCTGAAGTGAGGATCGCGCAGCCCCAGCGCGGGCGCGAGCAGGCGGGTGACCGCCCAGTTCGAGCGCGCTAGGCCCTCCGGCGCGATCACCGGGCGGGCGAGCTGCACGTAGAAGTGGCCGTAGGACTTGTAGCAGTCGGTGTGCTCCATGGACGTGGTCGCGGGGAGCACGAGATCGGCGTAGTCGGTGGTATCGGTGAGGTGCTGCTCGTGCACGACCGTGAAGAGATCCTCGCGGGCGAGCCCCCGGAGCACCGGCTCCTGGTTGGGCACGATCGAGGCCGGGTTCGCGTTGTACACGTAGAGCGCCTTGACCGGCGGGGCCAGGTCCGGATCGGTGAGCGCGCGCCCGAGCTGGATCATGTTGATCACGCGCGGCGCCGGCTGGGGCATGAGGTCCGGCCGCTCGATCACCGCGTTGGAGAGGCCGAACGCGCCGCTCGACGCCAGCAGGGCGCCGCCCGCGGGATGCGCGTAGGCCCCGGTCAGCGCGGGCAGGCACGCGATGGTCCGGCACGTCATGCCGCCGTTGTCGTGGCGCGAGAGCCCGATCCCCACCCGGAGGAACGAGGCGCGCGTCGACCCGTAGCGGTGGGCGAAGGCCACGATCTCATCCGCGGTGAGTCCGGTGATCGCGGCCACCCGCTCCGGATCGTACTGCTTGACGTGCTGGGCCAGCGCGGTGAAGCCGAGGGTCGCGCGCTGGATGTAGTCCTGGTCCACCCGCCCCTCGCCGATGAGCACGTGCATCACGCCCAGGGCCAGCGCCCCGTCCGTCCCCGGCCGCGGCATGAGATGCCAGTCGGCCTGCCGCGCGGTCGGAGTCCGGTAGGGATCCACGCAGACCACGAAGGCGCCGCGGCGGCGCGCCCGCTTCACCAGCGTCATCGCGTTGATGTGGGTGTGGGAGGCGTTGATGCCCCAGAGCACGATCAGGTCCGAGTCGACCATCTGCTCGGAGTCGTTGCCGGTCACGGCGCCGAGCGTGCCCTGCCACCCCGCGTACGCGGTGCTCACGCAGATGGTGCGATCGAGCCGCGAGGCGCCGAGCGCGTAGAAGAGCGCGTGGCCCGCCCGGTTCTGCACCAGGCCGAGGGTGCCGCCGTAGGAGTACGGCAGGATGGCCTCGGCGCCCCACTGGGCGATCACCCGTCGCCAGCGATGGGCGATCTCCTCCACCGCCTCGTCCCAGCCGATCGGCTCGAAGCGCCCCTCGCCCTTGGGCCCGACGCGCCGGAGGGGCGTGAGCACCCGGGTCGGCCCGTAGACCCGCTCGGCGTAGTCGTGGACCTTGCCGCAGATCACACCGCCCGTGAACGGGTGCCGGGCATCGCCGACGACGTCGGTGATGCGCCCCGCCTCCACCGTGACCTGGAGCGCGCACTGCGACGGGCAATCGTGTGGACACACCGACGGCAGCGTGGTTCGCATCGAGACGTTAGATTATCATGGGCCATGCGCGAGCACCCCTTCCAGAGCCCGGAGACCCGCCGGCTCGCGCTGCTCTTCGGGATCGTCTACTTCGCCCAGGGCATGATCTACCTGCCCGACCAGGTCGTCTCGATCGTGTTCAAGGAGCGCGGCCTCACCGCCGGCCAGCTCGCCGCGTTCACCTGGATCACCACGATCCCGTGGTTCATCAAGCCGGGCTACGGCCTCCTGTCGGACTTCGTGCCGCTGTTCGGCACGCGACGGCGGAGCTACTTCCTGCTCATGTCCGGCCTCGCCGCCGCGTCCGCGCTCGCGTTGAGCCTGATGCCGGGCGCGTCCTACGCCTGGCTCGCGACCATGATCACCCTCCTCTGGCTGGGGGTGGGCTTCACCGACGTCCTGACCGACGCGCTCATGGTGGAGAACGGCAAGCGGGTGGGGCTGACCGGCGCGTTCCAGTCCGTGCAATGGGGAGCGCTGAGCGCGGCGTCGATCCTGGTCGGGGTGGGCGGCGGCTACCTCGCCGAGCGCCGCGCCTTCGCGGCCGCGTTCGCGGTGGTGGCCTGCTTCCCGATCGTCTCGTTCCTGATGGCCCTCCTGGTGGTGCGGGAGGCCCCCGCGCGCCCGAGCCTCGAAGGCTTCGGCGAGACGTGGGCCGCGGTCCGCGGGGCGCTCGGCCGCCGCGAGCTGTGGGCGGTGGCGGGCTTCACGTTCTTCTGGGCGTTCAGCCCGTCGTTCGGGCCCGCGTTCTTCTACTACGAGACCGACGTCCTCGGCTTCTCCCAGACCTTCATCGGCGTGCTCTCCTCGCTGGGGGCCGCCGCGAGCATCGTGGGCGCGTGGGCCTACGCGCGCCTGTCGCGGCGGTACTCGCTCAAGCGCCTGATCGTGTGGTCCATCGGCGCGGGCGTGCTGGGCACCCTCGCCTATCTCGTCTACCGGGGACCCGCGTCCGGCATCGCGATCACGGTGGTCTTCGGCGCGATCGGCATGACCGCCCAGCTCGCGTTCCTGGACCTGGCGGCCAAGGCCTGCCCGCGTCACGCGGAGGCCACGTTCTTCGCGCTCCTGATGTCGGTCTACAACCTCGGCATGCGGAGCGGGGAGTGGACCGGCGCCAACCTCTACGACTGGCTGGGCTATGCCCCGCTGGTGCTGATCTCGACCGCGTTCACCGCGGCCGCCTGGCTCCTGGTGCCGCTCGTGCCCATCGACGCCATCCAGGCCGCCGCTCAGGCGTCCGAGCGCTCCTCCCGCTCGACCGCTTCCTTGGCCGACTCGTAGGAGCGCCGCAGCCAGCGAATGGCCCGCCCGGTGTCGCGCGGGTCCTCCACGCGGCACTCGACCCAGCCCATCGCGCTCATGCGGCGGTGGGGCGAGCAGCCGGCCGCGAGCGCGCGCCGCTGATCCTCCGGCGCGAGGCGGATCCAGAGATCGCTGTCCTTGGCGCGCAGCGGAAAGCACGCGAACAGGCGGGGCCCCACGAAGTACCCCCAGCGCCCGAACATCGGGGTGATCCGGACCCGGGGCCACTTGCCGAGCGTCTGGTTCAGCTCGGCCGCGGGCCCGGTCCCGCCGCGCTCCAGCGTCCGGCGGGTCTTGCGCGCCGAGCCGAGCCCGCGGAACGGCCGGCGCGGGTCCACGCTAGCTCAGGGGATTCGTGGGGCCGAGGGCGGTGAGCCCGCCGTCCACGATCGTCGTGTAGCCGGTCACCGCCTCGTTGGCGAGGAGGAACATCACCGCCTGCGCGGCCTCATCCACGGTGGCGGGACGGCCGATCGGCGTGAGGGTGCCGATCTGGGCGAGCAGGTCCTGGGTGATCAGGCCGCCGCCGAAGCCGGTGGCGAGCAGGCCCGGGGCCACCGCGTTGACCCGGATGCGCGAGGGCGCGAGCGCGCGGGCCAGCGACTTGGTGAGCGCGTCGAGGCCGGCCTTGGACGCGGCGTAGGCCATGGACGAGCCGGTGCCGGTGAACGTCGCCACCGAGGTGATGTTGACGATGGCCCCGCCGCCGCGCCGCTCCATGTGGGGCACCGCGGCGCGCGCGCAGTAGAAGGCGCCGCGCAGGTTGGTCTTGAGCACGCGGTCCCAGATCTCGTCGGTGAGCGCGTCGAGCTGCCGGTGCGGGACGCGCTGGGTCCAGCCCGCGTTGTTCACCAGGCAGTCGAGGCCTCCCAGCTCGCGCGCGACCAGGTCGGCCATCGCCCGCACCTCGGCGTCGCGCGTGATGTCGGCCTGGACCGGCAGGGCGCGCACGCCCGCCTGCTCGGCGAGCTTGGCCGTCTCGTGGGCCGCCGCCTTCGACGTCGAGTAGTTGATCGCCACCGCGGCCCCTTCGCGGGCCAGCGCGAGCACCGTCGCGCGCCCGATGCCGCGGGCGCCCCCGGTGACCAGCGCGACCTTTCCGGAAAGCCTCGGCCCCGCCGGCGTCATGCGGGAGGGATCAGGGAAAGTGGTAGCGGGAGATGTGCAGATGCACTCCGTGGGAGGACTGGGGCTCGACGGTCAGCTCGCCCGCCCCGAGCAGCAGCGCGGCCTGGGCGCGCTCGAGCCGCGCGACCAGCGGCGGCATGTCCGGCGCCACCATGGACAGCGCGACCATGCCTTCCATCCCGCCCACCTCGCTGGCCGGCACCATGAGGAGCGTGCTGCCTCCGGCCCAGCCGAGCATGGTGCGGGGGCCGCCGTTGACCTCGACCTCGGGCAGGCCGAAGAGATCCTGGTAGGTCTTGGCGGTGTCGTGCGGCGCGGGCGATCCGATCACGAGGCGCTTGAAGCGCACCGGCGACTCCGCGTGCGCCGCGCCGGATGCCGGAGTGGCCAGCTCCACGAGCACGCCGTGGCAGGCGCTGGGATGCAGGAACCCGATGCGGCCGGCGAGCCCCTCGCGCGGCGCGCGATCGAGCAGGGCCACACTCTTGGAGTGCAGCGCGCTCAGGTCGCCCGCCACGTCCGCGGTCTTGAAGCAGAGGTGGTGGAGCCCTTCCCCGCGCTTGGCCAGGAACTTCCCGATGGGGCTCTCGGCGCCGAGCGGCTCCAGCAGCTCGATCTCGCTGTCGCCCGCGGCCAGGAGCGCCGCGCGCACGCCCTGTTCCTTGACCGTCGCCTCGCGCACCAGCGGCAGGCCCAGCGTGTCCCGCCAGAAGCCGTAAGCCTGCGAGAGACTCTTCACCGCGATCCCGACGTGGTGGATGCTGGTCACCATGGCGTGCTCACGACGCTCACGCTAGCCGACGAGGCCCAAATTTTCAAGGTCTTTCGCCCTCACGCCTGGGAAAAGAGCTTCTCGCTCGGCACGGGCGGCATCGAGACCAGCCCCGCGTTCTCCTCGACGTGGGCCAGGCTGCGCATTCCGCAGAGCGCGGTCCCCACCCCGGGCGTGGACCGCACGAACTGGAGCGCGCGCTGCGCGTCCGTCCGGAGCCCTTCCAGCACCTGGGCGAGAGCCGGCGGCAGGTTCCGGGCCAGCTTGCCCTGCAGGATCGACGCGGAGGTCATCACGTAGAGGCCGAGCTGCTCGGCCGCCTGCATGACCGGGATGGTCGCGGCGCCCACGCGCTGGTTGGCCACCGTGATCGCCTCGGTCATCGCCAGGTTGTACGGGAGCTGGATCACCCCGAAGTGGTGCCGGTCGCCCGCCACCTCGCGCGCCAGGCCCACCAGCGCGGGCAGCGAGAGATGGTCGGGCGCGGTCGCGGGCTGCCGGAACCCGGTCCAGGTGGCGGCGCCGTACCAGCGGATCTTGCCGTCGCTCACCGCGCTCTCGAGGAACTCGAAGGCGGCCCGCATGCGCGCCTGGAAGGTCGCCTGGTCCACCGCCCCGAGCTGGGTTTCCGGGTTGTGCACGAAGTAGACGTCGATGGTCTCCACGCTCAGGTTGGCGCGGCTCCGGTCGAGCTGATCGGCGAGGTAGCGCGGGGCGATGCAGTGGCCGTCGCCCACCACCTCGTCGGGCTTGACGATCCCCGCCTTCACGTAGGCGTCCACCGGGTGGGGCATGAACCCGCCCTTGGTCGCGATCAGGACGTCCTCGCGCGCGATCCGCACCTCCCGGGCCAGCGCGCGGAGCACCGCCCCCACGTTGCGCTCGCTGCGCTGGCGCCGATAGTTGATCGCGGAGTCCACCACGTTGAATCCGAGCTCGAGCGCGCGCCGCACCGCGGCCTCGTAGGCGCGGTCGGTCGCCTCGTCCTCCGCGCCGAGATAGGTGCCGATCCCGAGCGAGGACAGGGTGAGGCCCTGCCACGTCCGGAAGTGGCCCTCGCCCGCGCGGGCCCCGCGCCGCGTGCGATAGCCCGCGGTGCCCTCCACCGTCGCGAAGCCCCGGATCGCCGCCGCCTCCGCCATCACGTCTCCCGGTAGACGAGCAGGATCAGGCCGATCGCGCTGAAGGCGGCGGCCCAGATCCAGCCCGGAATGCGCCCGTCGGCCGCGGGTAGCCGCACCTCGAGCCAGCGCCCCCAGGCCATGACCACGCCGAGGAGCCCCATGGGCGCGTGCGAGACCTCGGCGAGGAACTCCGTCTTCAGGTTGAACATCGCGTGGGAGTGGGTCAGGAGCAGCGCGCCGCCGGACGCGCAGAGCAGCGGGAAGACGAGCCGCCCCCCGGGCCGCATGAGCCGCGCCGAGCGCACCATCCACTCGAACACCGCGAGCGCCACCACCAGCAGGACGACCAGGCGATGCTGCAGCACGTCGGGCAGGACCATGCTCTCCCAGAATCCGGCCGGCCCCAGCGGCCAGGCCCGCGGATCGTTGCGCACGAACAGGAACGCGGCCAGGCCGAGGAAGCCGAGCGGCCAGTGCCGCGCCCAGCGCGCGCGCCCGGTCCGATCGAGGAGCGCGAGCACCCCCATGGTGAAGACAAAGAAGCCCGCCGCGTGGTGATTGTACTCGGACCACGCGTACTCTTCCGGCTGGCGCGTGGCCAGGGTGTCCTCCATCGGAGCCGCCGCGGCCAGGAGCTGCGCGATCGGGGGCGAGCTGAGACGCGGCATCGCGGGCCGGAAGCGGGCGGCCACCTCGGCCGGGGTGGCGCGATCGGCCACCACGTCCACCGACGGCGGCAGCGAGGTGAGCGAGGCGGCCGCGAGCAGCAGCGTGAGGCCCAGGCCCACCTCGGCCTCGATCAAGGCGGGCACGCGCGCGGCGATCACCCCGGCGCCCGCCTCGCCCCGGCGCAGGATGAGGAAATTCAGGCCGCCCAGCACCAGGGCGCAAGCCAGCAGCGCCACCTTGGTCAGCACCATCACGCCGTAGCCGGTGCCGATGAGGCCGCCCCAGCCGCCGACATAGTTGATCGACAGGTACAGGCCGGGCGCCAGCACCAGGATCAGGGCGCCGATGGCCACGACCGAGAAGCGCGCGAGCACGCGCGCGCCGAGCGGCTCGGCGGCCGGGCCGCCCGCGCGCCGCCAGAGCAGCGCGAAGGCGACCAGATGGAGCAGCCCTCCGACCCAGACCATCGCGCCCAGCTGGTGCAGCACGGTGCCCAGCATGAGGGGGCCGCGGTCGTGGAGCCGGCTCACCGCATGGGCGAGCCACGCCGCATTCGCCATCAGGAGGCCACCCAGGCCGAGGGCCACCGCCCAGGCGCGCGCGCGGTCCGGGGCGCGCCGGATCCACGGGACCGTCGCCGCGAGGCCGAGCGCCAGCGCGATGCGGCCGAGCCCGGCCAGGCCGAACTCGGTGGTGAGGAACTCGCGCAGCGGCCAGCGCCCCGAGTCCTCGGCGAGGGCCCAGGGATGGACGAGCAGCAGGAGGAGCAGCTCCGCCCCCGCCGCGAGCAACGCCCCCGCCGCGATGAGGGTGAGCGCGCTCCCACGCGCGGCGGCCACGAGGCCTCCGGCGCCGGCCGGCGGTCTCAGTACCAGCCTCAGGTAGACGAGGCCGCCCACCGCCGCGGCGAGGCCGACCGTCCCGAAGCCGCGCAGCAGGACGTCGAGAAAGCCCGCCAGCTGCGTCATGCCGCTAGCGGCCGGGGCCGACGGTGAAGCGCAGGGCGCCCGCCGTGACGTAGATCGGAAGAGCGTCGTGTAGGGAAAGAGTGTAGA
>CAMLFJ010000119.1 GCA_946479205.1 uncultured bacterium
GGATCCGGTCGGCGGGCGCGCCCGCCTCGACCACCACGTGGGCGCTCATGGCCTCACGGCCCGAGGTGAGCGTCCAGACGTGCAGGTCGTGGACGCGCCGCACCGAGCGGGCCGCGCGCAGGGCGTCCTCGATCTCGGTCACGTCGAGATGAGGCGGCGCGCCCTCGAGCAGGATATTGACCGCCTGGCGCAGCAGGGCCCAGGTGCGCGGCAGGATGAAGAGGGCGATGAGCGCACCCGCGATGACGTCGGCGCGCGTCCATCCGGTGAAGACGATGACGAGGCCGGCCACGATCACGAGGGCGGAGCTGACCGCGTCGCCGAGGACCTCGAGGTACGCGCCGCGCACGTTGAGGCTCTCCGCGGCGCCGCCGTGCAGCAGCCCCATGCACGCGAGGTTCACGAGGAGACCCAGCGTGGCCACCACCAGGATGGGGACGCCCGGGACGTGGGGCGGCTCCCGGAGCCGCTCGTAGGTGGCGACCAGGATGGCGATCGCCATCACGCAGAGGACGACGCCGTTGACGAGGGCGGCCAGGATCTCCACGCGGTAGTAGCCGTAGGTCTTGGCCGGCGTGGCCGGGCGCTCGGCGAACCAGACCGCGAGCAGGCTCAGCAGCACACCCCCCGCGTCCACCAGCATGTGGGTGGCGTCGGCGAGGAGCGCGAGGCTGCCGGTCCAGAGCCCGACCGCCGCCTCCACCACCAGGAACGCGGCGGTCAGCCCGAAGACGGCGAGCAGGCGGTGCTTGTGGCGGGAGCCGTGGGTGTGCCGGCCGTGCACGGGTGATCAGCGGGCCGGGGGCAGCACCAGCCGCGCTTCTCCTTGACGGATGCCCTGGGTCGCGAAGAACCCGGCGTGGGCCTCGACCGCGTAGCGGAAGGACCCGAGCGGCCCGTAGAGCTCGGTGGGGCTCGGGTCCATCTTGAGGATCGCGAAGATGCGGCCGTCCTCCTTGACGAAGGCGATGTCGAGCGCGGCCGGCACGTTCTGCATGTGGAACTGGGTGACGATCTCCCGCCCGAAGTCGAAGAGGATCAGGTGGCGCTTGATCTCCTCGGGGGTGGCGCACTGGAAGCCGCCGGCCTGGCGCTCGCCGGTGTCGGCGGCCTTCACGCGGAGCGCGATGCTGCGGGCGCCGGCCTGCACGCTCACCATCCGCACCGGCATGCCCGCGAAGGCCTCGCGCCAGCGCGGACATTCTGGATTCTGGGCTGGATTCGGGGCGGGGGCCTTGGCCGGACCCTGGGCGATGGCCGCGGGGACCGCGAGGACCAGCAGCAGCGCGGCGAGGACGACGACTCGCGGGCGGATCATGGATGGGCCTCCCGCGCGGTCGCGGGCCACCGGCGGCGGGCCAGCGACGCGGCGGCGAAGATGAGCAGCGCGGCCAGCACCACCGCGCCCCCCGCGGCCAGCCGCAGGTAGTAGGCCGCGATGAGGCCGGTGGTCATGGAGAGCAGCGCGATGCCGATCGCGATCGCGGTGGCGGAGTGGAAGCTCCGGCCCAGCGCGAAGCCGGTGAGCGCGGGGATCACGATCATCGCGGAGACCAGCAGCACGCCCACCATCCGCATGGCCACCACGGTGGTGAGCGCGGTGAGCACGGTCAGCAGCAGGTTGAGCGCTCCCACCGGCACCCCGCTGGTGCGGGCCAGGTCCTCGTGGAGCGTGATCGCGAGGAGCTGCTTGTAGAACCCGCCGATCGCCACCGTGACGACCGCGCCGAGGGCCGCGATGAGCCAGACGTCGCCGCTGGTGACGGTGAGGATGCTGCCGAAGAGGATCGCGAAGAGATCGGCGTTGAAGCCGCGGGCCAGGCTGATGAGCACCACCGCGAGCGCGAAGCCGCCGGAGAGGAACACCGCGAGGGCCGCGTCGCCCTGGAGCGCGCCGCGCGCGCGGAGCCGCTCGATCCCGACCGCGCCGGCGAGGGCCACCACCAGCGCGCCCAGCACCGGGGAGACACCGAGGACCAGGCCCAGGGCCACCCCGGCCAGGGCCACGTGGGCCAGGGTGTCGGCGATCAGGGAGAGCCGGCGCGGGATCAGGAAGACGCCGATGGCCGGGCAGATGAGCGCGGTGACCACCCCCGCCGCGAAGGCCCGGTGCATGAAGCCGTACTGGAGGAACTCGGGCATGGGCTAGTGGTCGTGGCTGACCACGCGCACCGCGGGGCCGTACAGCGCGGTCAGCGCGGCGTCGCTCAGGAAATCGCCGGGGCGGCCGTGGAAGACGAGCCGGCGGTTGAGGCAGGCGAGCTTGGTGACCTCCTTGGCCACCACCCCGATGTCGTGGCTCACCAGGATCAGGGTCACGTCGCGCTCGCGGTTGAGGTGGTGGAGCAGGGCGTAGAAGCTCGTCTGCGCCTCCGGGTCCACGCCGCCGGTGGGCTCGTCCAGGATCAGCAGCTCGGGCTTGGAGACCAGCGCCCGCGCGATCAGCACCCGCTGCTGCTGGCCCGGCGACAGCGCGCCGATGCGCGCGCCCGTGTGCGCGGCCATCCCCACCTGGCCGAGCACCTCCGCGATGCGCTTGCGCTCGGCGCCCCCGATGCGCCCGAAGAGGCCGAGCGAGGGCAGGAGCCCGGTGGCCACCACCTCGTGGACGGTCACCGGCAGGGCGGGATCGAGGGTGGCCTTCTGCGGCACGTAGCCGAGACGGCCCCACTGCCGGAACGACGCGGGCGCGTGACCGAAGAGGCGGACCACGCCGCGCTCGGGAGGCAGGAGGCCCAGCATGATGCGGAGCAGGGTGGTCTTGCCGGAGCCGTTCGGGCCGATGATGCCGAGGAAGTCGCCGGGCTCCACGGTCAGGTTGATGCGCTCGAGCACCGGCACGGGCCCGTAGGCGAAGTCCACGTCCTCGAGCTCCACGAAGGAGCGCATCAGCCGCCGATCTCGATCGCGCCGTTCACCGCGCGCGGCCGCGCCGGCTGCGCGGTCTCGGGATGCCGCAGGTCCCACCACGCCCCCGCGGCGGCGCACCCGGCGCCCAGCAGCACGCCGCCCAGCACGTCGGTGGGCCAGTGGGCGTTCAGGATGACGCGCGCGAAGCCGACCGCGGCGACCAGGGCGATCATCAGCCCGGTGAGGACCGCGCGCGCCGCGGGCGACACGCGCTCGCGCGTCATGACGTAGAGCAGGATCACCGCGAAGGTGGCGGCCGCGGTCACGTGCCCGCTCGGGAAGCCCCAGTTGACCCCGCGGGGCCGCGGCCGGCCGACCAGGAACTTGAAGGCCTGCTCCACCGCGCCCCCGATCGGCATCAGCGCGCACCAGAGCCACCAGCGCCGGCGGGCGGCGCGCGACCAGACGAAGAGGAGCGCCATCGCCGGCGCCAGCACGATCCACTTGCCGCCGTAGTCCACCCACCGGGCGATCGCGTGCAGCGCGGTGCCGCGGCCCTTCAGGATCTCGTCGTGCAGCGGCACGTCGCCCGGGAGCAGGCCGATCGCGCCGATCACGAGGCTCATCCCGAGGAAGGCGCCCAGCAGGACCAGGCAGAGCGCCCGCCAGCGCGCGACGATGGCTGCGTCCATGGTGGTGATTGTACTCGAAGCTAGAGCCGCCGCAGGAGCGCCTCGGCGAAGCGCTGGGCGGCGGCGGGCGCGTGGGGAAAGAAGAGGCCGGGCTCGTTGACCTCGACCTCCATGATCCGGAAGCCGGCCGCGGTCTCGACCCCGTCGATCCGGGCGTAGAGCGGGGGCGCCGGGAGCGCGGCCAGCGCCGCGCGGGCGACCCTCCGGACCGCGTCGGCCGGCTCGGGCGTCTCCACGGTGCCGCCCAGGCGGGGCTGCACCCGGAACTCGCCGGCGGCCGGCCGCTTGAGCACCGCGTGGGTCATCTCGGTCTCGATGAAGATCAGCGACCACTCGCCCCGGGTCTGGATCTCCTCGACGAACGGCTGGATCAGGACCGGCCGGCGCATGGCGCCGGACGCGAGCGCGGCCGCCGCCTCGTCCAGGGTGGCCGCGCTCACGAGCCGCGTGTCGTGCGCGGAGGCCGAGATCACCGGCTTCATCACGACGCGGCTCCAGCCGCGGGCGGCCATCACCGCCTCGAGGCCCGCGCGGCTCTCGTCTTCCAGGATGACGGTGGCCACGGTCGGCACGCCGGCCCGCCCGAGCTCGAGCAGATACGCCTTGGTGAGATTCCAGCGCACGAGTGCCGGCGGGTTGAAGACGCGGGCGCCGGCCCGCTCGAGGCGGTCGAGCCAGCCGACGAAGGCGTCCGGCTCGAAGTGATAGTCCCAGTTCGACCGCAGCACGATCGCGTCGAAGCCCTCCCAGATCGCGTCGGGCGCGTTCCACGCGCGCGCCTCCACGGCCGCGCCCCGGGCCTCGAGCGCCCGCTGGACGAGCCGATCGCTCTCCGAGATCTCGGGCCAGGTCCGGCAGGTGACGAAGCAGATCCGCAAGGATGGGCGCGGCGGCTAGCGGCAGCCGAGCGCGATGCGGAGGTTGGCCAGGTTCGCGCGCATCAGTTCCAGGTAGCCGGTGCCCGCGGCGGCCTCGGCCGGGCTCACGCCCTCGATCGGATTGAGCGGCAGTGGAGTCGCCCCGATCTCCCGGCTCAAGGTCTCGGCGAGGCGCGGGCTGACCAGCGTCTCGTAGAAGACGTGGGTGACCTTGAGCCGCTGCGCGGTCCGGACGATGGCGGCCAGGTCCGCGGGGCTCGGCTCCGCCTCGGGCGAGATGCCCATGACCGGCACCTGGGTGAGCCGGTAGCGGCGCGCCAGGTAGGCGAAGGCGGCGTGCGACGTCACGACCTCGCGGCGCGCGCAGTCCGCGAGGCCGGCCGCGAACTCCAGGTCGAGCGCGTCGAGCCGGCCCACGAAGGCCTTCGCGTTCTCCGCGTACGTCGCGCGGCCCGCCGGGTCGGCCTGCTCGAGCCCGCCCGCGATCGCCATCACCTGGGAGCGCGCCAGCGTCGGATCGAGCCACACGTGGGGATCGGTGACCCCGCCCACCGTGAGGACGCTGAGCCCGCCGCGCGTGTTCACGACCACCCCGCGCTGCCCGGTGAGATCGGCGAGCAGCCGCTCGGCCCAGCGATCGAGCTCGGTGCCGCTGTGGACGAACACCGCCGCGCGCCGGACCTGGCTCACGTCGCGCGGGGCCGGCTCCCAGTCGTGCGGCTCCACCCCGGCCGGCACCAGCGAGACCACGAGGGCGCGATCGCCCGCGACCTGGCGGGCGAACTCCCACAGCGGGTAGATGGTGGCCACCACGAGCGGCTTCGCGGGCGGCGCGGCGGGCGCGCAGCCGGCCAGCGCCAGCAGGACCAGCGCGAGGACGCGGCCGATCATGCCGGCCGTCGCGCGCGCAGGAGCACGCCGAGAACGAGGAGGGTCAGGCCGAAGGCGCAGACGACGGTGGCGCCGGTCGGGAGGTCGAGCACCGCGGACGCGAGCATGGCGACGACGCTGACCCCGGCCCCGAAGACCCAGCCCACCGCCAGCCGGCCGCCGATGCGCTGCGCGAGCAGGATGCCCGCGAGCGCGGGGACGATCAGGTACGAGAAGACGAGCAGGACGCCCGCGATGCGCACCGACGAGGTGACGACCACGCCGAAGGAGGCGTAGAAGAGGAAATCCCACCCGCGGACGCGCCAGCCGTCGCGATAGGCCCGGGACGGGTCGGTGGAGATGAGGAAGAACGGCCGGCGGCAGAGCCAGTGGAAGATCCCGATCAGCGCGTACAGCAGCGCCACCTTGAGCACCTCCTCGCCCCGCACGCTGAGCAGGCTGCCCACCAGCATCCCGCGCAGGTGCTCGGCCCCGTGCGGCGTGCGGTCGGCCAGGAGCACCGCGCCGGCCGCGGAGACCGCGTAGACCACGCCGATCACCGCCTCGTGGGAGACCAGGCCCCGGCGGCTCCGGGTGAGGGCGAGCACCAGCGCGCCCAGGATCGTGAAGCCGAGCCCCGCCGCGTAGGACTGCCACGTCTCGAGCTCCCAGCCCAGCAGGAACGCGGCGGTCGCGCCGAGCGCCGCGATCTGGGCGAGGGCGATGTCCACGAACACGACCTCCCGCGCGATGACGTGGAAGCCGAGGTAGGCATGAATGCCGGTGAGCACCAGGCACATCAGGAACGGCATCCACATCAGCGCGAGCAGATCGCTGGTCATGACGGACTATCTTAGCCCCTCGGCGAGCGCCCGCACGTTGTAGTCCAGGGTGTCGAGGTAGCTCGTGGCCTCCTTGACCGCGCCCACCGCGGGCGCGAGAACGCGGACCTTCGCGCCCGCCTCCTGGGCCACGCGCTCGGCGAGCTTGACGTCGTTCCAGGGCTCCACGACCACGAGCTTGATCTGCTCCTGCTTCATCGCCTGGATGAGGCGGGACAGGTGGCCCGGCGTGGCGGGAATCCCCGGGCGATCCTCGATAGAGCCGCCCTTGGCGAGCCCGAAGCGCGTGAACAGGTAGACGAAGACGGGATGGTATTGCACGACCTTGGCGCCCTTGAAGGGCGCGAGCGCGGCCACCCAGCGGCCCATCGCCTGCTCCACGCTGGCCAGGAACGCGGCGCGGTTCTTCTCGAAGGTCGGGCGCGACTGAGGCTGGAGACGCACGAGGCCATTCAGGATGTTGGCGGTGATCTGCGGCGCCATGCCGGGGTCCATCGTGTAGTGCGGGTTGCCGACCGGATGGACGTCGCCCATCGAGCGGTCCACCTTGCCGGTCGGCACCTCCAGGACCAGCAGCCCCTCCGAGGCGTCCACGCGGCCGGGCGCGCCCGGGAGCACCTTCGGATTGTTGGCGCCCTGCACCACGACCTCGGCCCATTGATCGAGCTCGAGGCCGTTGATCACCAGCAGGTCGGCGCGCCGCACCTTGACCATCAGGCTCGGGCGCACCTCGAGATCGTGCGGGTTCTGGTTGCCCCGGGCGAGGGAGTCCACGTCCACGAGGTCGCCGCCGACCGCCTCGGTGAGCGCCTTGAGATCGGTGGTGGTCGCGACGACGCGGAGCTTGTCGGCCGCCGCGGCGTCCGCCGGTACGAGGCCGGGGGCCCCGAGGACGAGCGCCCCGAGGACGAGCGCGAAGATCGCGATCGCGGCTGCGCGGATGGGGCTACGCATGGTGGCTGGTCTCCTCAGAAGGGATGCGCCGGGTGGGCGCCCAGGATGAAGGTGGCCTGGAAGAGGATCTCGTCCACCTTCCGGGCGCTCGACTCGTTGTCGGTGAAGCCGTCGCGCGTGGCGCGCTCGGTGTGCTTGTAGCCCAGGCGGAAGCGCAGGAACTCGGACGGGCTGAACGAGACGAACGGCCCCACCGCCCACTCGCGCCCGCGCATGACCGGGTACTGCGTCCAGTCGTAGCGAAAGCCGGCGCCGAAGCGGCTCAGCCAGCCGGTCTGGAAGGGCTGCACCTCGCCGCCCGCGTACCAGCCCCAGCGGTTGCGGACGCGGGTCTGGTCCGGCGTGTCCGGCACCCCGTCGCCGTTGGTGTCCTCCCCGAGCACGTTGACGCGGCGGATCTGGTAGATCACCTCGCCGAGCACGGTGAGCAGGGGATGCTGCCAGCCCACCGGCGTGAACTTGTACTTGGCGTCGAAGCCGAGCAGGGTGTTGCGGTGGCGCTCCGTCGTCTCGCCGCTGGCCACCGAGGCGCCGAGCTGGATCGCGCCCGCGTCGCCCAGCTCGAAGAAGGTGCGCAGCCGCCCGGTCACCAGCGGCTCGTTGAGCTTGCCGCGCCCGAAGGCGTCCTCGTTGTCGCCGTTGAACACGCCGACCAGCGCCTCCAGGAAGAAGGGCAGCGGCGCCACCCACGTGAGCTCGGCCCCGCGCTCGACGAGCCCCTCGTCACCGAGGAACCACCGGAGGACGTTCGGGGCGTCGATGAAGTTGCGATCGTGCTCGTGGATCGGGTTGAGCAGCCCGAAGCGGTTGCGCATCTGCCCCATCTTGAGCTGGGTGTTGAAGGGCAGGCTGAGCAGGGTCAGGTTGGCCTCGGCGAGGTGCAGCGCGATCTCGCCCTGGTCCTCCTCGCCCGCCTCCACGCGGACCTCCGCGCGGGCGTAGGGATCGATCTGGCCGAAGAGCGACAGCTCGATCTCGCGCGGGAAGAAGCGGTTCTCCCGGCCCGCGAACGTGCCGGCGTTGGCCTTGTCCACGTTGCGCTGGGTGATGTTGGCGATGAAGTCGCCGGCCACGCCCATGTCGAACAGGAGCTGGCCGGGTCCCCGGTTGCCGTAGAGCGCGAAGGGCTGGCGCGGCCGGGCCAGGTCCAGCGGGGTCGCCGCGATCGCGGGCGGGCCCGCCGGCGCGGTCTGGGCGGTGG
>CAMLFJ010000120.1 GCA_946479205.1 uncultured bacterium
TGGGCGGCGACCTGCAGCTCCACATCATCCTGAACGATCAGCTCGTGCGCCCGGCGACCGAGCGCGAGAAGATCGTGGCGCGGTACCCGCACTTCGCGCTCTGGACCGAGGACGTGGACGGGACCGCGCGCCGCATCGAGGAGCTGGGGCTCGTCTGTCGCGACGTGATCTCGGGCCCCACCGGCCTGCGCCAGCTCTTCGTCAAGGATCCGGACGGCAACATGGTCGAGTTCCTCGGGCCGAGCACCTCCGCGGCGGCCCGGCGGATGGAGACCCCGCCGGCCCGATGAAGGTCGGCGTCAACCTCATCACCTTCGGCCCGGGCGCGAGCGAGGACGCGCTCGCGCGCTGGGCCGGCCTCGCCGAGACGGTGGGCTACCACTTCATGATGCTCGGCGACCACGTGACGATCACGCCCGACGTGCAGGGCCGCTACCCGGCGCCGTTCTACGATCCGTTCACCACCCTCGCCTGGCTCGCCGGGCTGACCCGCCGGGTGGAGCTCGGGTTCACGGTGATCGTGCTGCCCTACCGGCATCCGCTCGAGACCGCCCGCATGGCCGCCACCCTGGACCGCATCAGCGGGGGCCGGCTCATCTTCGGCATCGGGGTGGGCTGGGCGCGCCAGGAGTTCGAGGTGCTCGGCCTGCCGTTCGAGAAGCGTGGGGCGATGACCGACGACTACATCGGCGCGCTCAAGGCCGCCTGGACCCAGGACGTCGCGAGCTACCAGGGCCGCTTCGTCTCGTTCAAGGATATCTACACCGCGCCGCGCCCGCTGCAGCGCCCGCACCCGCCGATCTGGGTGGGCGGCTCGAGCGAGGCCGCGCTGCGGCGCACCGTGCTTCACGGCAACGCCTGGCACCCGATCCGCAGCCGCATCGCGTTCCTGCGCGACGAGGGCATGCCGAAGCTCCGGGCCATCGCGGAGAAGGAGGGCCGTACGGTGCCCGCGCTCTGCCCGCGCATCCGCCTGCGCCTCACCGATTCTCCGATGCCCGAGGAGACGCGCCTGGCCGGCGAGGGGACCATGGACCAGGTGCGGCGCGATTTCGAGGCCCTCCAGAAGCTGGGCGTGCCGTACCTCTGCCTCGACACCTTCGCCGACGACGTCGAGGGCTCGCGCAATCACGAGCAGGCCTGGCGCATGCTGACGAGCCTGGCCGAGCGCGCCTTCGACCTGGATCGCCAGGCGCTGCGCTAGTCCGGCCGATGGACGCCGTCGATCTCTGGCTGCTCCGCTATGAGTCCGTTCACACCTTCGTCGGAGACGACCTGGTCGCGGACCTGACCGAGACGCAGATCCGTGGCCGCCCGGTCCCCGGAATCAACCCGGTGGCGTGGCTGATCTGGCACGCGATGCGGATCGAGGACGTCTGTGTGAACCGCTTCGTGCTCGATCGGCCGCAGGTCCTCGACGCGGGCTGGACGCAACGCCTCCGGATCGACCGGCGGGATGTCGGCACCGGCATGGACGACGCGGAGGTGGACGCGCTCTGCGCGCGCGTGGACGTGGAGCAGCTCCGCGGCTACTGCCGCGCGGTCACCCGGGCCACGCTGGACGCGGCGCCTACGCTGCGCGGGCTCGACCTCGAGGCGCTGGTGCCCGCCGAGCGGGTCAAGCACGTGTGCACCGCCGAGGGGGCGGTGGCTCCGAACGCGCCGTGGCTCACCGAGTTCTGGGCCGGGGGGCGCAGTCGCGCCTGGATCCTCTTCCAGACCTCGCTGCTTCACGTGTACGGGCACTACTTCGAGGGGCTCGCCACCAAAGGTCTCTGGGGGGCGCGCAGTCGCTGATCAGCGCTTCTCGTCACGCGTGCCCTGGCGGCCCGGCTGGCGGAGACCGCTAGAGGCGCGCCATCACGTGGTCGGCGAAGAGGCGGAGGACCTGTTCGCGCTCGACGAAGTCCTGGCTGGGGACCTGGGGGAGGAGGATGATGCGGTTCACTCCGCCGAGGCTTGCCACGCGCTGCACCTGCTCGCGGACGTCGTCGGGGGTGCCGGCGAGAGCCATGAGGTCCACGAAGCGGTCGGTCACCAGCAGGCGATGCTGCGAGGCGGCGGTCGCGTGCTGATAGGAGTCGTAGGCGGCGCGGACCTGGTCGATGACCGCTTGATCCTCGGGGCTCCACGTCACCGGGAACGCGTGCCGGAGGGCCGAGGCGACGCGGCCGCGCACGTGATCGCGAGCCAGCGCGCGATCGTGCGAGATCGAAGTGGGCGCCCAGATCGCCACGTCGACCGATCCGGGCTTGCGGCCACTCGTCTGCACGCCGGCCGCGATCCGGGCGAGCGCGGCCTCGACCAGCCACGGCGCCACCCCGGAGTACATGATCGCGCCGTCGCCGAGCCGCCCGGCCGCGTCCAGCATGCGCGGACCGGAGCCGGCCAGGTAGAGCGGGATCTCGATCGGGTGGGGGAGCCAGGCGAGGCGCGCGTCCGTCCCCGTATCCAGGCGGATCGATTCGCCGCCCAGGAGGCGCCTGAGCGCGTGGGCCATGGACTCGAGCGTCCCGACGCGCGCGGTCTTCGCCACCGACAGCCCCATGGTCTCGGACGCGCTGCCGCCGGTCCCGACTCCCAGCACCAGGCGCCCGGGCGCGAGCTCGTGGAGGGTGGCGATGGCGCTCGCGGTCACCGAGATGTGGCGGGTGTGTGGCACCGTGATGCCGGGGCCGAGCCGGATGCGCGAGGTCGCGGCCGCGCAGGCGGTGAGAATGACCCAGAGCTCGCGGCACACGAGGTGGGTGTCGGCGATCCAGGCGGTGTCGAAGCCGAGCGACTCGGCCAGACGCACCTGCTCCACGATCACGGGGAGCGGCTGGCTCGCGAGGATGCCGATGTCGAACTTCATGGCGCGGCCGAGAATCGACCCAAAGCGCCGGCGCGTCAAGGGGTATGCTAAGGAGCCCATGGCCCTCGAGACCGGAAACGGGCAGTCCTTCGACGTGGCGGTGATCGGTGGCGGGCCGGGTGGCTCCAGCACCGCCACCGCGCTCGCGCGGCGCGGGCGTCGCGTGCTCCTGCTGGAGCGCGATCGATTTCCCCGCTTCCACATCGGCGAGTCGCAGCTCCCGTGGATCAACGGGGTCCTGGAGGAGCTGGGCGTCCACGACACGATCGCCAAGGCCGGCTTCGTCGAGAAGTGGGGCGCGAGCTTCTCGGAGATCGACGGGACGCCGGCGTCCTACGTGGACTTCACCGCCGCGGTCGAGACGCCGATCCCGCAAACCTTCCAGGTTCCGCGGGCTCGTTGGGACGAGTTGCTGCTGCGCCACGCCGAGCAATCGGGCGTCGTCGTCCGGGAAGGTCATCGCGCGGTGGACGCGGCCTTCGAGCGCGACGGCGTCACCCTGCGCTACGCGGGGCCCGACGGCGTCGAGCAGAGCGCGCGGGTGGCGGCGGTGGTGGACGCCTCGGGCCGCGCCGGGTTCCTGGCCCGCAAGCTCGGTCGCCACGAGCACGATCCGATGCTGCAACAGGTGGCGGTGCACGCCCAGTACGAAGGCGTGCCGCGGGCCGAGGGCCGAGCCGCCGGCGACATCCGCGTGCTCACGCGGTCCGACGTCGGGTGGATCTGGCTCATCCCGATCTCGGAGACGCTGACGAGCGTGGGGGCGGTGGTGCCGAAGGCGCTCCATCGCCGGGAGGCGAAGGCGACCGCCGAGGAGAGCCTGGACCACTATCTCGACACCACGCCGGCCTCCCCGGCGGTGATGCGGGCGGCGCGGCGGGTGTCGCCGGCCCGCTTCGACGCCGACTACTCGTACCTGGCCACCCGGATGGCGGGCGATCGCTGGATCTCGGTGGGAGACTCGGGCTCCTTCCTCGACCCGATCTTCTCGACCGGCGTGCTCCTCGCCATGCAGGGCGGGCTCGAGGCGGCCGCGGCGATCGATGCGGGGCTGCGGGCGGGCGATCTCTCGGCCCGACGGTTCGCGCGCTACGAGCGGATCGTGCGCAAGCGCTACCGGTTCTTCCACCGCTTCGTGGTGGGGTTCTACGATCCGTACTTCCGCCGGCTGTTGTTCCGGCGCTCACACCGGCTCGGGATCTACGAGGCCGTCCTCTCCGCGCTGGCTGGGAACTGGCGCCCGACCCTCGGCACCCGACTGCGCATCCAGCTCTTCTTCAGCGTCATCGCGATCAAGCGTCTCTTCCGGGTGGCCCCGCCGGAAGACGCGGGGGTCTGGCGGAGCTAGATCCCCGACCCGAAGCCTCCCGCGGTCCGCACGGTCTGGGCCTCGCCCATGTGCATGGCGGCGTGGGTGACGAGCAGCCCGCCCAGGATGCCGACGCGCGGACGGCCGGTGAAGGCCTTGGCGATCGTCGCGCCGTTGGGGCCGAAGCAGCCCAGCGCGGCCGCCTTCTCGAGCGCGGGCGCCTGCAGCTCGCCCTGCCAGTCGGAGGGCCCGAAGCCGCGGATGACCTCCTGGGTGCGGCGGCCGACCGCGTCGCGATACTCGCGCAGAGCGGCGACGTCCACGCGGCTCGTGAGCTCGGCGACCTCCGGCTTGGTCATCCCGATGCCGAAGTCGGGCCGCGCGATCTTGAGGCGCGCGAGCCACCCGCCGTCCACGACCTGGTCGCGCCCGCTCAGGATGAGGTTGGCGAAGATGTCCTCGGCGCGGGCGATGTGCCACATCAGCCACGCCAGCGAGTTGAGGTCCTCGCGCGGGCGCACCCGCATCTGATCGTCGGTGAGCCCGCCGAAGGTCCGCTCGGCCAGGGTGCCCTTGTCGCCGGTGAGGGTGGCCGCGTGCATGCGGCCGTGCTCGTCGAGGAGAAGATCGCGTGCGTCCATGGAAGCCTCCGCTGGCTCAGGTCCGGGAAGTGGGGGCCGGCTCGTCGGTGACCAGGAAGTAGCGCCGCGCCGCGTCCGACTGGTTCTCGTAGATCGAGCCCTGGCGCAGCGCGGGCGGCAGGGGCAGGCGCACCGGCGCCGGCACCATCCGGGGCTCGATGGTCGGCGCGCCGGTGATGAGGCGGCCGTCGAACTCGGCGAGATCCGGCACGCCCAGGATGGGCCACGCGTCGGCGGCGCCGTATTCATAGAGCAGCAGGGTGCGGGGCAGGCTCGAGACGTTCTGGGCCGAGCCGTGCACGAGCCGCACGTGGTGGAAGCTCATCGAGCCCGCGCGCCCGGTGAGCGGCACCGCCCGGGCGATCTCGTCGCGGATCGTGGCGGGATCGATCGCGCCGCAGAAGTAGCCGCCCGCGGGGTGGTCGCCGGTGTGGTGGCTGAAAATCGGACCGCGGTGGCTGCCCGGCACCACCAGGAGCGGGCCGTTGTCGCTGGTGGCGTCGTCGAGCATCACGCCCACCGCGAGCAGGTCGTCGTTGGTGTGCGGGTAGAAGGCCCAGTCCTGGTGCCACTCCACCGGCGAGCCGTAGCGCGGGGACTTCAGGTTGATCTTGGAGCCGTGCAGCCGCACCCCCGGTCCGAGCAAGGCGTTCAGCACCGCGACCAGGCGCGGGTGCCGCATGAGCTCGGTGAAGACCGGGTAGAAGCGATGCGGCTGCTTGATGCGCCGCACGCGCGGATCGTCCGGGCGATGGCCCGGTTCGAGATCGTAGCGGTCGGTGTGCGTGGTCACCGCGCGCGCGCCGTCGAGGATGCGCGCCAGCTCCACGCGGATCGCGGCCAGGGCGGCCGCGTCGAGCACGTCGGGGACCACGAGATATCCCTGGTCCTGGTAGAACTTCACGTCGGCGGGCGAGAGCATGCGAGCGAATCTCCTTGCCGGAAAGGTTAGCACGAACCGGCGGCACTCCGCCCTTGACAGGGCGGCGCGGGTGACCGACATTCGGAGCGCGTTCCGATCAAAGACGATCAGCCGATCAAGGGGGACCACACATGCTCGATCAGCGCATCAGCCGCCGCTCACTTCTCGCCGGGGCCGTCGGCACTTCCGCCCTGCTCACGCTGCCGAAGGGCGCGGCCGCCGCGGGCCCCGCGGTCAAGAAGGGCACCAGCCTCCGGCTCTGGATCCTCAAGACCTACGTGGAGCCCACCAACAAGGCCATCGAGGCGAGCGCCCAGCGCTGGGCGCAGAAGCACGGGGCCAGCGTGACGGTGGAGTACTTCACCTTCGAGGACATGCAGACGAAGTACGTGGCCGCGATCGAGAACAAGAACACCCCCGACGTGGGCCAGCTCGAGACGGGCGCCCCCGCGCGCTTCAGCGGGATGGGCCAGCTCGTCGATCTCACGTCCTTCGCCCGCCAGATCGAGGGCGAGGTGGGCAAGCCGGCCGCCAACGTGGCCCCGGTCACGATGGTGGGCGACAAGATCTACGCGCTGCCGTGGTACGTGATGGCCGCGTTCTGGTACACGTGGCGTGACGTGTTCGAGAAGGGCAAGGTAAAGCTGCCCAACACCTTCGAGGAGGCCAAGCTGGCCGCCGCCGCGCTCAATCGGCCCAAGGACAACTTCTACGGCATGGGCCAGAGCTGGAACCGTACCGCGGACGGCTACGGGGTGATGCAGAGCCTGATGTACTCCTACGGCGCGGGCTGGGCGGGCCGGGACGGCAAGTACAAGTCGATCAAGACGCCGCAGATGCAGGCGGCCATGAAGTGGGCGACCGACATCTACAAGGACGGCATCCAGCCCGCCGACACCCTGACCTGGACCGGCTCCGGCAACAACGAGAACTTCATCGCCAAGAACATCGCGCAGACCTCCAACGGCCCGAGCATCACGTTCGCCCTGGAGAACGCGCTGGCCAAGGCCACCGACGCCAAGGAGCGCAAGACCCGCGAGGAGGCGATCGCCAACCACGTGGCCCTGCCGCACCCGGCCGGACCCGAGGGCCGCCGCATGTGGGCCATCGCGATGAGCTTCGGCATCTTCAAGACCAGCAAGGACCCCGAGGCCGCGATGAGCCTGGTCGCGCACCTGCTCACCCCCGAGGAGACGGTGTCGGTCATGAAGGATTCGTATGGCCAGTTCGCCCCGGTCATGGACAAGGCGCGCGCCGCGTCCAAGGACTACTTCAACAAGAACGACAACTACCGCACGTTCGGCCGGGCCGCCGAGTGGTTCGTGCCCACCGGCTTCCCCGGCCCGGTGACCCCGGCGGCGGCGGAGGTGCAGGCGAGCAACGTGCTCACCGACGCGCCCGCCAAGGTGATCGTGGACAAGTGGTCGGTGGATCAGGCCATCGACTGGGAAGACAAGAAGATCAAGGAGATCTACGACACCCTCCGCGGATGATCTGGCGGGGGTGACGTGGGCCTTCCTGCAGCATCCCGCCTCCCCGTGATGCGGCCGCGCGCTTCCCTCTGGAAGCGCGCGGCCATCCGGGAGACGGGAACGGCGCTCCTCTTCCTGCTGCCGCTGCTGGTCCTGGTGGTGGCCCTGATCGTCTACCCGGTCTACCGAGCGGTCTGGCTCTCGCTCACCGACAAGCTGGTCGGCTATCCCGAGCGATTCGTCGGCCTCCAGAACTATTTCTACCTCGCCGAGGACGACACCTTCCACCAGGTCATCCGGAACAGCTTCGTGTTCACGGTGGTCTCGGTGGGCCTCAAGGTGGTGACCGGCGTGCTGATGGCCCTGGTGCTGAACAACGTGATCCGAGGCCGCAACTTCTTCCGCGGTCTCTTCCTGCTCCCGTGGATCACCTCCACCGTGATCATCGCGCTCACCTGGCGGTGGATGTTCGACGCCTTCCCGGGCCGCGGCTTCTTCAACAGCGTGCTGCTCGACGTGGGGCTCCTGAGCCGCCCCATCGCCTTCATGGCCACCCCGGAGGGCGCGATGATGGCGGTGATCGTGGCCAACTGGTGGCGCGGCTTCCCGTTCTTCGGGGTGTCCTTCCTGGCCGGGCTGCAGGCGATCCCGCGCGAGCTCTACGAGGCCGCGTCGGTGGACGGGGCCACCAGCTGGCGCCGCTTCTGGCACATCACGCTGCCCGGGCTGAAGCACGTGATGATCGTCACCACCCTGCTGAGCTTCATCCTCACCATCAACGACTTCAACATCATCTACGTGATGACCCGGGGCGGCCCGGGCAGCGCGACCCAGATCTTCGCGACCTACTCCTACCAGGTCGCGTTCAACCAGCTCCGCTGGGGCCGCGGCGTCACGATCTGTCTCTTCGTGGTGCCGATCCTGGTCCTCGGCATCATCGTGATCAGCCGCTACCTGCTCCGGGACAAGAAATAGCCGTGCGCGTGCCCCTGAAAGCCCTCACGTGGGCCGGCATGGCCGTTTTCCTCCTGGTGATCCTGGTGCCGTTCTGGTGGATCGCCAGCATGTCGTTCAAGACCTACGAGC
>CAMLFJ010000121.1 GCA_946479205.1 uncultured bacterium
TGGTTCAGCACGCGCCGTCGTTCTCGCTGAGAGGCGGAACGCGGGAAGTGCTCCGGGGCATCATCGCGCGTGGCCTGGGACTGAGATGATGCTGGGCGAGGTGAAGCCGAAGGCGAGCCGAGCGAATTCAGGGAAGGTACTCAGGAGCCGGTCATGAACGAGCTGCAGACGATCCTCGCCGAGACGTGCACGCGCCTCTTCACCGATCACGCCACCACCGCGGTGCTGGAAGGGGCCGAGAAGGGCGAGTGGCCCGCCGCGCTGTGGCAGGCGCTCGAGGAGAACGGCCTCACGCTGCCGCAGGTGCCGGAAGCCCGCGGGGGCGCGGGCGGCTCCTGGAACGACGCGTTCGTGGTGCTGATGGCGGCCGGCCGCTTCGCGGCACCGGTGCCCCTGGCCGAGACCATCCTGGCCGGCTCCATCCTGGCCGACGCGGGCCTGGACGCGCCGCTCGGCCCCATGACCGTGGCGCCCGTGCATATAGATGAAAGCCTCACCCTGGCCCGGCAGGGCAGCGGCTTCACGCTGAGCGGCCGCGCCACCCGCGTGCCCTGGGGGGCGCGGGCCGAGCACCTGGTGGTGGTGGCCGACGCGGGTGGATCGCCGATGATCGCCCTGGTGGCCGGCTCCGCCGCGAAGACCGAGGCCGACGGGAGCCTCGCGCGCGAGCCTCGCGACACGCTGACGTGGTCGAGCGCGCCGGTTCTGACCGCGGCGCCGCTGCGCGGCCGGCTCGGCCCGCACCCGGTCTGGGCCGGCGGGGCGCTGGTGCGCGCGGCGCAGATGGCGGGCGGGCTCGAGTTCCTGCTCGCCCAGTCGGTGCGGTACGTGACCGAGCGCAAGCAGTTCGGCCGGCCCCTCGCCGCGTTCCAGGCCATCCAGCAGAACCTGGCGCTGCTCGCCGGGCATACCGCGGCGGCGGGGATGGCCGCCCAGCAGGCCTTCCACATCGTGGAGCGCACCGGCGAGGGCGGCGACGCGTCGTTCGAGATCGCGGTGGCCAAGGTGCGCACCGGCGAGGCGGCGAGCCTGGGGGCCGGCATCGCGCACCAGGCGCACGGCGCCATCGGCTTCACCTACGAGCACTCGCTCCACTTCGTCACGCGGCGGCTCTGGTCCTGGCGGGCCGAGTTCGGCGCCGAGAATCACTGGTCGGTGGCGCTGGGTCGCCAGGTCGCGGCGCGCGGCGCGGAATCGCTCTGGCCGCACATGACGTCCCGCTAGGAGACAGACATGCACACGCTCACGCTCGGTGAAGTGGCCATCTCGCGAATCACCGAGATCGGCCGCTCGGCCTTCCCCACCACCCAGATGCTCCCGGAGTCCGACGCGGGCCGGATCGTCCAGCACCATCGCTGGATCAAGCCGCACTTCTTCGATGACGTGACCGGGGACATGGGCTCGCGCATCCAGACCTGGATCGTGCGCACGCCGCAGCACACGGTGCTGGTGGACACCGGGGTGGGCAACGACAAGATCCGCCACGAGACGGATCTCTGGAACAAGCGGCAGGGCGGCTTCCTCGACGATCTGCGCGCGGCCGGCGTCACCCCGGAGCAGGTGGACCTGGTTCTGTGCACGCACCTGCACGTGGACCACGTGGGCTGGAACACGCGCATGGTGAACGGGCGCTGGGTGCCCTCGTTCCCGAAGGCGAAGTACGTCTTCCCGGGCGAGGAGTGGGAGTTCTGGAAGCACGAGAACGAGGCGGGGCGCGAGAAGTCGGGCTGCCTCGCGGACAGCGTGGTGCCGGTGGTGGAGGCGGGGCAGGCGGTGATGGTCAACAGCACCTACCAGGTCGACCCGTGGCTCGCGTACGAGCCGTGGGTGGGCCACACGCCCGGGCACGTGGGTGTCCGGGTGCACACTGGTGCGGGCGACGCGGTCTTCTCGGGTGATCTGATGCACCGGGTGGTGCAGGTGGCGGAGCCACAGTGGAGCAGCATCTTCTGCTACGACGCCAAGCAGGCCGCGAGTACCAGGAAGGCCTTCGTGGAGCGCCACGCCGCCTCGGGCGATCTGGTGCTGCCCGCCCACTTCCCGCATCCCGGCCGCGTCGTGCGCGACGGTGACGGCCACCGCTTCGAGCCGGTCATGCTGGACGCGATCGCGGCGGCGAAGGCGTGAGCGCCGCGCCGATGCTCCCGCTCGAGGGCATTCGCGTCGTCGAGGTCGCGCAGAACCTGGCCGGGCCGATGGCGGCCGAGATCCTGGCCCACATGGGCGCCGACGTCATCAAGGTGGAGCGGCCCGAGGGCGACGACGCGCGCAAGTGGGGGCCGCCCTTCTGGAAGGGCGTGTCGCCGGGATTCCTCGCGGTCAACGCCAACAAGCGCGGGATCAGCCTCGACCTCAAGGACCCGAAGGCGGTGGCGTGGCTGCTCGACTTTCTCGGGACCGCCGACGTGCTCGTTCAGAACCTGCGGCCGGGCTCGCTGGAGGAGATGGGGCTCGGTCCTGACACGCTGCTCGCGCGCCATCCGCGCCTCATCTACTGCTCGGTGTGGGCCTTCGGGCGCTCGGGCCCGCTCAAGATGAAGCCGGGCTTCGAGCCGATGGTGCAGGCGTTCTCCGGCCTCATGATGATGAACGGCGACGAGGGCGGGCCGCCGACGCGTATCGGCACGTCGATCCTCGACTACGGCACCGGCATGTGGACCGCGATGGGCGCGCTCGCCGGCCTCGTGCAGCGCCAGCAGACCGGGCGCGGCTGCGTGGTGGACGCCTCGCTCTACGAGACGGGCCTCGCGTGGCTCAAGGGCCACTTCGCGAGCTATCGCGCCTCCGGCGAGGTGCCGGAGCGGCATCGCACCGGGAGCCAGCGCGTGGTCCCGTTCCAGGGCTTCGAGACCAAGACCGGCACCATGATCGTGGCCGCGGGCAACGATCGGCTCTTCGCCAAGCTCGCGGCCGTCGTCGGCCACCCGGAGTGGGCCAAGGACGAGCGCTTCGTCACCAACGCGGCGCGGGTGGCCAACAAGCCCGCGCTGCTCGAGCTGCTGGAGACGATCTTCCTCACGCGCACCAAGGGCGAGTGGATCGACCTGCTGGAAGCGGGCGGCGTCCCGTGCGGTCCCATCCACACCCTGCCCGAGGCGGTCACGCAGCCGCAGGCCCAGGCCCTCGGCATCATCCAGCGCCTGCCCGGCGACGACTACGACGTCGTCTCGCTCCCCCTCTCCTTCGACGGCCAGCGCCCTCCCATCCGCCGCGCCCCCCCGCGCATCGGCGAGCACGACAGCGAGATCGGGGTCAGGTCTTGAATTACGACATTTCCGCCGGGCGCCGCCGGAGGGCCACGCGCGAGGAAATGTCGTAATTCAAGACCTGACCCCAAAGTAGAGCATCGTGGCGCCGGAGAGGAGCATCAGGGCGTCCATCACGAGGCGGAAGCGGTCGGGGTGCAGGCGGAGCACGAAGCGCTTGGCGATCCAGGCGCCCGCCATGAGCGACGCGCCGGTGATGAGGCCCTGCGTGATGACCGGCAGGGGCAGGGCGCCGAAGCGGCGGAACACCGCGCTCTTGCTCAGGTAGACCGCGAGCGAGGCGGCGGCCTCGGTGGCGATGAACGCGCCTTTCACGAGACCTGCGGCGAGGAAGATCGGCGCGGTGATCGGGCCGGTGGTGACCACGATGCCGGTGAGGAAGCCGATCACCGCGCCGAGCGCGAGCAGGTGCGGCAGGCGCAGGCGGAAGCCGCGGGCGGCGAGCCAGCGCCGCGCCGGGATCATCAGCAGGAAGAAGACGCCGAGCGCGCACTCGATCAGCCGCGGGGGCAGCACCAGCAGGGTGCGCGCGCCGAGCGCCGCCGCGGGGACGCCGGTGACCGCGTAGGCCGCGACCGCGCGCCAGTCCACCTCGCGCCACCAGATCAGCACGCGGGAGAGGTTGGCCAGGATCGCCGCGATCGCCATGATCGGCACCGCGTGCAGCGGCCCGAACACGATCACCAGCACGGGCATCAGCATGATGGACGAGCCGAAGCCCACGATCCCGCTGAGGGTACCGGCGGCCAGACCGACGCCCAGGACGAACAGCAGCTCCACTACGTCATCGGAGGGGACCTCGACGGCCTAGGCGAGGAGGCGGGCGAGGGGCTCGAGGTTGCGAGGGTCGGGGTTGAGCCGGCCGACGCCGTGCGCGTGGAACGCCGCGACCACCGCGTCGTTGAAGGGCGTGGGGATGCCCACGTTGCGGCCCTCGGCGGCGACGAAGCCGTTGAGGTAGTCGATCTCGGTGCGGCGGCCCTTCATCACGTCCTGCAGCAGCGACGGTCGCCCGCCGCTCCGGCTCTGGGCGTCCGCCGCGATCTCCCGGCCGAGGGTCTCGATGTCGGCCGCCCCGGAGGCGTCCGCGAAGCGCTTGGCCGCGATGCCCAGGATCGGCTCGACCCGGTGGCCGAGCGCGCTCCCGACCCGCACGACCTCGGCCCCGATCTGCGCGGCCACGCGCCGCGACGTCGGGTCCGAGCGCACCTCGGCGGTGCCCAGCCCGCTCAGGCCCGCGAGCGGGTTCAGCATGCAGTTGAGCGCGAGCTTCGACCAGCGCTCGCCCCACAGGTTGGTGGTGACCACCGCGGGCGCGACCTCGCTCATGATCAGGGCGATCCGGCGGGCGCGGGGCGAGTCGGAGCCGTCGTGCTCGCCGATCTTGAAGGCCGCGTTGCCCCGGTCGGTGCGGATGGCGTGGGCCGCCTCGTACATGCCCGCGCTGATGAGGATGACGCAGCCGAGGGTGCGCTCCCGCCCCGCCACCGCGGCGACCCGGTGATCGTTGATCCCGTTCTGGAAATCCACCACCACGCCGTCGGGCTGCCGCAGGTGGTCCACCGCCATCTGGGTCGCCCACTCGGTGTCGTAGGACTTCACCGCGACGAAGACCGCCTCGAACGGCTCGCGCACCTGGCCGAACTCGCCCAGGGTCAGCGCCCGGACCGGCACGACGTGCTCGCCGCAGCTCCCGGAGAGCCGCAGCCCGCCCGTCTTCATCTGCTCCACGTGCTCGGGCCACTGATCGGCCAGCGTGACGTCGTGGCCGGCCTTGGCCAGGAGGCCGCCCACCACGCAGCCGATGGCCCCGGCCCCGATGATGCCGATCCGCGCTTTCTGAGCGCCCATGCGTTCCCCCCGGCCCGCGGCCTCGATCGCCTCCGCCACGCGGCCTCGCGTAGGCTACCGGACTTGCGCGCGCCGGCGCAAGGGCGTCAGCGCCGCCGCCGCCGGCGCATGATCCAGCGCTCGCGCGCGATCCAGCCGACGGCCGCCAGCACGCCGGTCACGATCGCCACGATCAGCCAGCCGGTATCGCCCATGTCTCCTCGCTCCTTCCCGGGTTGAACCCTTCCCGGGTCGAACTTACCGCGTCCGGACGGCTGCGACGTCAACCTGGGACCGCGACTCGAAAAACCGGACACTTGCGTTCGTGACACGCCGGGCACGGACATTGCCCTTCTCAGCCCCGATCTGGGCCGGCGCGCGGAGGGTATGATGTGGCCGGGAGCCTGACGCGATGCAGCGAGCCGCGGATTCACTCGACGTGCTGGTCCTTCGCTCGGTGAAGTCTCGGAAGGCGTACGGCGTCGCCCTGCTGGCGGTCGCCCTGGCCCTCACGTGCACCTACCTGACGGCCCCGCTGGCCGAGCGCTCGCAGCTCTTCCTGCTGCTGGCCGCCGTGTTCGTCAGCGCCTGGTACGGCGGCCTCGGCCCGGGTCTCCTGGCCACCGGCGCCTCCGTCGCCGGGCACACCGCGGTCATGGTGCCGCCGTACGGCGATGATCTCGTCCGCGTCCTCCTCTTCGTGGTGGTCGCGGGGTCCATCAGCGCGCTCGCCGCGGGCCGGCGCCGCGCCGAGGACCGCGCGCACGCCCAGCGCGAAGAGATGGCGGTCACCCTCGCGAGCATCGGGGACGCGGTCATCGTCACGGACCGGGCCGGGCGCGTGACGTTCATGAACGGGGCGGCCGAGCACCTCACCGGCTGGCGCGTGGCCGAGGCGCGCGGGAGCGCGCTCTCGGCGATCTTCGGCATCCTCGACGAGGACACGCGGGCGCCCATCGAGAGTCCGGCCGCGCGCGTGCTCCGGGAGAACCGGGTGGCCGCGCTCCCCGCGGGCGTCCTGCTGGCGCGGCGGAGCGGCGACGAGCGCAGCATCGCGGGCGGCGCCGATCCCATCCACGATCGCGCCGGCCACCCGGTGGGGGTGATCCTCGTCTTCCGCGATCTCACCGAGCTGCGCGCGCGCGAGCGCGATCAGGCGGCGGCCCTCACGCGCGAACGGGCGGCCCGTCGCGACGCGGCGGCGCTCTCCGAGGTCGGCCAGGCCCTCGTGCAGTCGCTCGACACCGAGAGCGTGGGCCGGCATATCGCGGAGGCGATCCGCGCGCTGCTCGGCGGCACCCTGTCCGTGCTGTGGGAGCTGGAGCCCGCCACGAACCGCCTGGTGGTGGTCGCGACCTCGGGTTCGGGGAGCCCGTTTCCCCGCGGCACCCGGATCCCCCAGAACGAAGCGCTCGCCGGCTTCGCGGTGACCGAGGGGCGCCCGGTCTCCACGTCCAATATCCTGACCGATCCCCGTCTCACCCTCGCCCCCGCGACCCGCGCCCTCGTCGAGCGGTCGGGGCACGGCTCGGTGCTGGCGGTACCGTTGATGATCGGCGGCCGGGTCACCGGGGTGCTCGCGGTCGGCGACGTGACCGGGCGCGCCTTCGGCGCGGAGGAGATCCGGCGGCTCCAGGATTTCGCCAACCAGGCCGCCATCGCGCTCGAGAAGGCGCGGCTCTTCGCCCTCGAGACGGCGCGCCGCGAGCAGCTCGAGGCGCTGGCGCACGTGCAGCGGGATCTCAGCGCCGAGCTCGATCTCGACCGGCTCCTCGGACTGGTCGTGGAGCGGGCGGGCCGCCTGTTCGACGGGGCCGGGTTCGCCTATCTCTTCGACGAGGAGAGCCAGTCGCTCGGCCCCCGGACGTGGAGTCGGGCCGAGCCCGAGTCGGAGGCCCCGTTCCCGGCGGAGGGCGGGATGGTGGCGACCTGCGCGCGCGAGCGCCGCGGGCTGCTCGTGAACGACTATCCCGATTCTCCCTACGCCCTGCCCGCGGTGGTCGGCCTCGGCGTGCGCCACGCGATGGCGCAGCCCCTCGTCAGCCGTGACCGGCTCCTGGGCGTGCTGGTGGTCGCCCGCCGCGCGGACGCGCCGCTCGGACCCGAGGACGTCGCCGGCTTCGAAGGCCTGGCGCTGCAGGCCGCGGTCGCGCTCGACAACGCGATCCTCTTCGTCGAGGCGGGCCGGCAGCGGCGCGAGGCGGAGGTGCTCGCGGAGCTGGCCCGCACGCTCAACACCGCGGAGGACGTGTCCACCGTCCTGCAGCGCGTGGTGGACGGGGCCAAGGAGCTCTGCCGGTGCGACCTCACCAGCGTCGCGCTGCGCGAGACGGAGAGCGGCTCCATCGTCATGCGCAACCGCGCCGGCGAGTACCGCGGCGCCCAGGGGCGGCTCGTCATCGAGCCGGGCCGGGGAGCAGGCGGGCTCGTGCTCGAGTCGGGCCGCCCGTTCCGCAGCGACAACATCACCGAGGACCCGCGGATCACCCACGCCCACGCGCACGTCATCCGGGCCGAGGGCGTGGTGACGACCCTGGTGGTGCCGATCATGGTGGGGGGGCGCGTCGAGGGGCTGCTCTACGTGCACCGGCGCACCCCGAAGCCCTTCAACGACCGTACCGAGACCGTGCTGCTTCAGCTCGCGGAGTACGCGGCCATCGCCATCCACAACATGCGGCTGCTGGCCCACGAGCACCAGATGCGCGCGGAGGCGGAAGGCGCGAGCCGGACCAAGGACGAGTTCCTGGCCACGCTGTCCCACGAGCTGCGCAGCCCGCTCCAGCCCCTGCTGAACTGGGCCTACCTGCTGCGGTCGCCCAATCTCGATCCGGCGAGCGCGGAGCGCGCGCTGGACGCCATCGAGCGGAGCACCAAGACGCTCGGGCAGCTCATCGAGGATCTCCTCGACGTCTCGCGTATCGTCACCGGCAAGCTGCGGCTGCAGGCGCGGCTGGTCCGCCTGCCCGCGGTGGTGCGGGCCGCGCTGGAGGCGGTCGAGCCCGCCGCGCTGGCCCGGTCGGTGGCGCTCGAGACGCGGATCGAGCCCGATCTGCCCGCGGTGATGGGCGATCCGGACCGGCTGCAGCAGGTGCTCTGGAACCTCCTCTCCAACGGGATCAAGTTCACCCCGAAGGGCGGGCGAGTGACCGTGTCGGTGGCCG
>CAMLFJ010000122.1 GCA_946479205.1 uncultured bacterium
ATATCTCGACGAGATCAAGCGCAGCAGGCCCGAGGACCTGGTGGTCGTCTCCCGGGAGCTCGACCCGGCCTACGAGATCACCGCGCTGGTGGTGAAGCTCGAGCGGGAGGGGCGCCGGCGCCCGGTCCTGATCTGCGAGCGCGTGCGCGGCACCCAGTTCCCGGTGCTGACCAATCTGCACGCGAGCCGCTCGCGTCTGGCCCTGGCCATGGGGGCGGCGCCCGAGGCCATGCTGGCGACCTACCTGCGCGCGATGGACAAGCCCATCCCGCCGCGGGTGGTCGCGAGCGGGCCCTGCCAGGACGTGGTGCTCACCGGCGACCGCATCAATCTCTACGACCTGCCCCAGCTCCTGCACCACGAGGGCGATGCGGGGGCCTATCTCACCTCCGCGATCTCGTTCGCGAAGGACCCGACGAGCGAGACGTGGAACTGCGCCTACAACCGCCTGATGATCCAGGGGCGCGACCGCACCTCGATCCACCTGACCGCGGGCAAGCACCTCTGGGAGTTCCAGCGCATCGCGGAGTCGCTCGGGCGGCCGCTGCCGGTGGCCTTCGCCATCGGCGTGCACCCGGCCATCGCGCTGGGCGCGCTCGCCATCGGGTCCATCGACGAGGACGAGCGCGCGATCATGGGGGCGCTCCTGCGCGAGCCCCTCGAGCTGGTCAAGTGCCAGACCTCCGACGTGCTGGCCCCCGCCCACGCCGAGATGATCATCGAGGCGGAGATCCTGCCCGGCGCCCGGACGCCCGAGGGCCCCTTCGGCGAGTTCACCGGCTACAGCCTGGGCGAGCGGGAGCGGGAGGTCGTGCAGGTCAAGGCCATCACCCACCGGCGGGGCGCCTACTTCCAGGACATCACGGTGGCCCACCTGGACCACATGCTGCTCTCCACGATCCCGATGGAGGCCAACCTCTACCGCGCGGTCCGCGCCATGGTGCCCTCGGTGAAGGCGGTGCGCGTGCCCGCGCCCTTCACCTGCTACGTCTCCATCGAGCAGCGGCTCATCGGCCAGGCCAAGAACGCGATCCTGTCCGTGCTGGGCGCCGACCTCTACATGAAGCGCGTGGTCGTGGTGGACGAGGACGTCAACATCTTCGACGACCGCCAGGTCACCTGGGCCATCGCCACCCGCTGCCAGCCCGACCGCGACATCACGATCATCTCCAATGCGCGCGGCTCCGATCTCGACCCCTCGTCCCGCGAGGACGGCTACTCGGGCAAGTGGGGCGTGGACGCGACCGCCAAGCCCTCCCTCGCCGGCTACACCCCGCGCCACCGCGTGCCGCCCGCGGTGTGGAAGCGCCTCGACCTGAAGGACTACGTGGAGTAGCCGCCGCTCCCGCCTCGTGACGACCGAGCCGACGCCGAACGTCGCCGCGCTGCTCGCCGCCGCCGCGCGCCGGCGGCCCGAGCATCCCGCGCTGGTCTGGGACGGCGGCGGCGTGCTCACCTGGCGCGAGCTCGAGGCGCGGGCGGCCGGCATGGCCCGGCGGCTCGCGCGCCGGGGCGTGGGCGCGGGCGACGTGGTCGCGCTGCTGCTGCCCAACGCGTGGGGCCTCGCCGCCGCGCTCTGGGGCGGCCTCGCGCTCGGCGCGACGGTGGCCCCGCTCAACCCGCTGCTGGCCGCCGACGAGCGCGAGCGCATCCTCGGCCACCTGGGCCCGAAGGCGGTGGTGGACACCGCGCCCGCCGAGGAAGGCGTCGCGACGGCCGCGATCGCGGACGCCGCCGCGCCCGGCATCATCCTCTATACGTCGGGCAGCACCGGGCAGCCCAAGGGGGCGGTGCTCTCCCACGCCGCGCTCGCCATCGCCAACGAATCCTGGGCCGGCCCGGTGATGGCGCTCGCCCCGGACGATCGCGTGCTGGCCGCGCTGCCGCTCGCCCACTCGTTCGGGCTCAACGGGGCGCTGCTGGCCCCGCTGCTGGCCGGCGTCACCGTGGTGCTGCAGGAGCGCTTCACGCCCGAGGAGACGCTCAAAGCGATTGTTCGACACCGCGTCACGGTGTTCCCCGGGGTGGCCACGATGTTCGCGCGCATCCTGGAGTCGCCCGCGCTCCCGGGCGCGGACCTCTCGAGCCTGCGCCTCGCCGTCTCCGGCGCGGCGCCCTGCCCGTGGGCGCTGGCCAGCGAGTGGCGGCGGCGCACCGGGGTGCGCATCGTGCGCGGCTACGGGATGACCGAGCTGTTCCGCCCCATCTCGTACCTGGCCGCTGAACCCACCGATCTGCCGGACGCGATCGGCCGCGCGGTGCCCGGAGTCGAGCTGCGCCTGGTGGCCGACGAGCTGTGGATCCGCTCGCCCGCGGCGATGGACGGCTACCTGCGCGCGCCCGAGGAGACCGCCGCGGTCCTCGACAGCGGCTGGTTCAAGACCGGCGATCTCGCCACGATCTCGCCCGACGGCTACGTGAGCATCGTGGGACGCAAGCGCGAGCTGATCCTGCGCGGCGGCTACTCGGTGGTGCCCGGCGAGGTGGAGGCGACGCTGCTCGGCCATCCCGCGGTGGCCGAGGCGGCGGTGGTCGGCGTCGCGCACGCGGAGCTCGGCGAGGAGGTGGCCGCGTTCGTGATTTTGCGGTCGGGCGCCGCTGCCCATCCGGACGAGCTGATCGCGTTCTGTCGCGCCCGGCTGGCCGGCTACAAATATCCGCGCCGAATCACGATCGTGAACGAACTGCCGAAGAGCGCGACCGGGAAGATCCTGAAGGGGAAGCTGCGAGAGCCCTCAGCCTGATTCCTCCCCGAAAGGGAGAGAGAAAGAGCCCTCAGCCTGATTCCTCCCCGAAGGGGAGAGAGAAGAAGAGGGGGGAGCAGGAGGCGCGGGGGTGCTCCCCCCGCGCCGCCGCGCCTATGTGAACGCGCGATCCCTCGCGCGGCTGGATAGTACCTGCTTCTGGGGCCTACTTCTTGACTTCGGGCGCCTTGGTGTCGGGGGCCTTGGTGTCGGGCGCCGCCTTCACGTCGCCGTCCTTCTTGGCCGCGTGCTTCTTCTTGGCGTGCTGCTTGTCGGCGGCCTTCTTGTCCTTCTTCTCCATCTGCATGTCGCCGCCCTTCGCGGGAGGCGTGGTCTGCGCGGGCGCCGGGGTCGCCGGGGTGGTCGGGGTCTGGGCCATCGCCGCACCGGCCACGCCGAGCGCGAACACCGTCGCGGTCACGAGAGACATCACACGGATCTTCATATCGAGTTGCTCCTCTCTCTACGTTGAGATTTGGTTGTTGAGGTTTGCTTGTCGCAGGTTAGTCGAACAGATTCGTGAAGAAATTCTTCACGCCGTGGCCGAACGACACGGCCCCTTCCTTGGTCTTGGTCCAGGCCGACTTGGCCTCGGGCTCCGCCGCCCGTCCCGCCTCCTTGATCTTCTCCCCCGCCGTCTCGGCGCCCCCCACCACGGTCTTGCCGATGCCCTTGGCGGTGTCCTGCACGCCCTGGCCGATCTGCTTGGCGCCGCTCTCCACCTGCTGCGCGCCCTGCCTGGCCTTGGTGTCGTCGGCCATCGCCGCCGGCGCCGTCGTCAGCGCCAGCACCATGACGAAGCCCGTGAGCCGCTGTTTCACCGCCGTTCTCATCTGCCGCCTCCTTGCTCGTGGGTGTAACGCCGTGACTCGCGGGAAAGTTCAGGGCAACCCACATGCCACCGCGACGGCGTCGCCGCGGAGGCAATCGCGCGCTAACGAGACGTTTGTCCCTCGTAGGCGGTGATGGGACTGGGAGGAATTACACGGCGGCGTGTAAGGATTACCAAGAGAAGGCGTGGGTCGGCGTCAGCTCCACGATCACCGAGTCCGACTCGCCGAGCGCGGCCTCGCGCGGGTACTGCGGATATTTTGCGTAGAGACGCCGGCGCAGGCCGCGGAAGCGCGGGCCCCGCTCGATCACCCGCGCCGCGCCCTGCACCATCACGCCCTGGATCTGGTTCCAGTCGTCCGAGTAGAGGTCCACGGTCAGGGCGAGCTTCGGGTTGGCGCGGAGGTTGAGAACCTTGCGCCCCTTCTTTCCGGACGCGAAGTAGATCTTGCCGCCGACGAGGATCTGGCAGACCGGCACGAGGTGCGGCATCCCCGCCGCGCCCACCGTGGCGACCCGCGCCACGCGCTCCCACTGGATCAGCTTCGCCTGCGCTTTCGTCAGTCGCATGAGATTTCCTCCGTGGGCGTGAAGTGTACGCGACGCATTGACCGCGACGAGAGCATTGAGGTAGATTCGGCCGCATGAAAAGCAAGAGCGCTTCCAGGAAGAAGACGAAGACGTCGACCGCGCGCGCCAAGGCCAAGCCGACCAAGAAGCAGGCCGCCAAGGCGCCCGCCAAGAGCACCGCCGCGAAGGCCGCCCCGGCGGCCCCCCGCCCCGCCCCCTACACCCCGAAGCCGATCGAGGGGATGGGCTGGGCCCCCTTCCGCTACACGCCGCGGTAACCCGTCTGGCCTGGGGGGCCGCGCTCGGGGCCCTCCTCCTGCTGCTGGCCGGGGGCTGCGCGGTGCTCGAGCGGGCCGGCCAGAGCTGGTGGGAGCTCAGGCGCGACTCCTCCGGGCAGGCTCCGGATCCCGCCGACACCCCCGACGCCGTCGTCCAGGTCTATGCCGCCCGGGCGGTGGGGTGGCGGGGCGTGATGGCCGTCCACACCTGGGTTGCCCTGAAACCGAGCGGCGCGGCGGCCTATACCCGCTACGAGGTCATGGGCTGGGGCGTCGGGAACGGGGCCCCGGCGGTGCGGGTGAACCGCAGCGGGCCGGACAACTACTGGTTCGGGTCGCGGCCCGAGCGCCTGGTGGACCGGCGAGGCGACGGCGTGGACGAGCTGATCGCCCGGATCCAGGCCGCGGTCGAAGCCTACCCCTACCCGACCAGCTACCGGACGTGGCCGGGGCCCAACAGCAATACCTTCACCGCCTACCTGGGGCGGGCCGTGCCGGAGCTGCGCCTGGACCTGCCCGCCACCGCCATCGGCAAGGACTTCATCCCGGGCGGCCGGCCGGTCGCCATGAGCCCGAGCGGCACCGGCGTCCAGGTCTCGCTCTTCGGGCTGCTGGGGGTGCTGGCCGGCGTGGAGGAGGGGGTCGAGCTGAACGTGCTGAGCCTGACCTTCGGGGTGGACGTCAAGCGGCCGGCGCTGAAGCTGCCGATCGTGGGGCGGGTCGGCTTCAGCCAGCAGGCTGACTGCCCATTCCCTGAGTGATAGTCTCCCAGCCCGCCTCGGCCAGGGGCCGCGCCCGCTCCCCGCGCGAGCGCGCGTTGGGATCGTTGGCGGTGCCCGCGATCACGCGGCCCATGATCCCCTGGGCGATGGCGGCCAGCCGGAACATCGCGAAGGCCAGGTAGAACTCCCAGTCGGCGATGCGCGAGCGCCCGGTGCGCCGGCAGTAGGTCACCACGTAGTCCGCTTCCGTCGGCAGGCCGAGCGCGCCGAGGTCCGCCCCGAGGACGCCGCCCAGGGTGCTGGGGGCGAGGCGATACGGCATGCAGTTGAAGGCCAGGTCGGCCAGCGGGCTGCCGAGCGTGGAGAGCTCCCAGTCGAGCACCGCCACCACCCGAGGCTCGGTCGGGTGGACGATCAGGTTGCCGGGCCTGAAGTCCCCGTGGACGACGGTCGGCTGCTCCTCCGTGGGCACGTGCTCGGGCAGCCAGGCGATCAGCCGCTCCATGGGCTCGATGCGCTCGGTCTCCGAGGCGCGGTACTGGGTCGTCCAGCGGTGGATCTGGCGGGCGAAGTAGCTGCCGGGCCGGCCGTAGTCGGTGAGCCCGGTGGCCGCGAGATCCACCGTGTGCAGCCGCGCGAGCACCTCGTTCATCGAGTCGTAGATGCCCCCGCGATCCGCCGGGCTCACCCCGGGGAGCAGCGGATCAGCCATGACCCGCCCCGACACCCACTCCATGATGAAGAACGCGGTGCCGATCACCGCGTCGTCCTCGCAGAGCGCGTAGGTGCGCGGCACCGGGACGGTGGTGCGCGCGAGCGCGGTGATGATGCGGTACTCGCGATCCACCGCGTGAGCCGACGGCAAGAGCTTGCCGGGGGGCTTGCGGCGCAGCACGTACTCGCCGCCCGGAGAGCTGAGGCGATAGGTCGGATTGGACTGGCCGCCCTGGAACTGGCTCACCGTGACCGGCCCCTTGAAGCCCGCCACGTGCTGGGCCATGTAGCGCTCGAGCGCGGCCACGTCGAACCGATGCGTCTCTCGCACCGGCACCGTGTCGGCGGTCGAGGTGATGTCGGGGGTCGGGCGCGCGCGTCGCTCGGCGTCGGCGGGCTGGTCCATGGCGAACGAGACCGGATTATGGAGCCTCGCCCCACTCAACGCAATCCTCGACGCGCGCGCCGTCGCTCGCTACGCGGCCATCCGTTGCGATTTCTTCGAGGATGCTTCGGCGCGACCACCGGCGCGGTTCTCGTACCGTGGCCCGCGGCGGCCGAACGCGTACAGACCGAAGGCCGCCCCCGCCGCGATCAGCAGGGGAATCACGACGGCGAGCCACGCCAGGTGGAGGATCGACGCGATCGCGACCAGGATCGCCCCGGCCGAGATCACGAACAGCGAGATGAAGAACGAGATGGCTTCCATCATGGCAGTGACCCTCCCTGCCACCATGTACATCGCAAGGCGCGTGCCGAGTCGGAAACGTGGAGAAATACATGCGAGTGGGCGGCCGGAGGAATCCCGCGGGGCCGGTAAGGCTTACCGGCGCAGACTATTCTTCTCTTCCCGCGCCCGCCGGTCACGGCGCGGCGGGAGGCGCCGACGGCAGCGGCCCCGTGGACGCGGGATGCCGGCGCCGCCATCCGATCGTCAGCGCCAGGATCAGCACGAGCCCGGCGCCTCCGCCCACCGCGCAGGCGCGTGAGACGCCCCAGTGCTCGGCCACCGTGCCCATGATCAGCGCCCCGATCGGCGTCATGCCCGCGAAGACGAGCGCGTAGAGACCCATCACGCGCCCCCGCAGCTCGTCGGGCACCGCGATCTGCACGGTGGTATTGCAGCTCGTCATGAAGACGATCTGCGCGAAGCCGAGCGCCACCAGCACCGCCGCGGTCGTGCCGAAGTGGCGCGCGGTGGAGAGCAGGAGCAGCAGGCCCGCCGCGGCCAGGGCCGGGCCCACCACCATCCCGAGCGGCGGGCGTCCCACCGCGAGGGCCGCCACCGCGAGCGCGCCCGCCATCGCGCCCAGGCCCAGCGAGGCCATCAGGAGACCGAAGCCGTGCGCGCCCTCGTGCAGCACCTCGCGGGCGATGAGGGGCACCAGCACGTTCATGTTGATCACGAAGAGGCTCACCACCACGAGCAGGCTCATCACGAGCGCGACGCGCGGCGTGCCCGCCGCGTAACGCACGCCTTCCGCGATCTCGGCGCGGAGGCCGATGCCGCGGCGCGGGCTCGGCGCGCCCTCGGTGCGGATCGCCGCGAGCGCCGCGATCACCGCGATGAAGCTCGCCCCGTTCAGCACGAAGGCGGCCGCGGTGCCGTAGCGCGCCACCAGCAGGCCCGCCACCGCGGGACCGACCACGCGCGCGCCGTTGAACACCGCCGAGTTCAGCGCGATCGCGTTCATGAGATCGCCGCGGGGCACCAGGTGGGCGATGTAGGACTGGCGCGACGGCATGTCGAGCGTGGTGGCGAGCCCGTAGAGCGCGGCCAGCACCGCCACGTGCCAGAACTGCACGTGGCCGCTCCAGACCAGGACGGCCAGCGTGAAGGCCTGCAGCATGAGCGCGGTCTGGGTGCCGAGGAGCAGGCGCCGCTTGCGCACCCGATCGCTGATCGCCCCGGACAGGAACGAGAAGAGCAGGATCGGACCGAACTGGAGCGCCCCGATCAGCCCGAGACGGAACGGGGAGTTCGTCAGCTCGAGCACGAGCCACGATTGCCCGACGCTCTGCATCCACGTGCCGACGAGGGAGACGAGCTGCCCGCACCAGAACAGGCGGAAGTCCCGGTGGCCGAGGGCGCGCAGCCCGGCGGGGAGGGCCATTCGCTATACTGTGCCATGCCTCCCGCTCGTCTGCCGACACGCGCCGCCGCCGTGCTCGCGGTGCTGGCCGGGCTGGCGTGGGTGGGAGCGGTGCCTCCGGGCTCGGCGTCACCGAGCGCGGCCGCGCCCGCGCCCCGTGCGGTCGCGCAGGCCGCGCCCGGCCTCGCCGGGCAGTTCCTCGTGGCTACCGACACGCTGCGCGATCCGCGCTTCGCGCGCACGGTCATCTACATGGTCCGGCACGACGCG
>CAMLFJ010000123.1 GCA_946479205.1 uncultured bacterium
CGAGCATCTGGAGCAGCACGCGCTGCACGCCCGCCGCTTCCCACTCCTTCAGACTCGCCACCACGTCGGCGGGGGAGCCGACCAGGAAGCTCGCCTTGCGCCAGCCGTCCTCGTCCGCCGGCATCTGGGGAAACGTCGCGCGGGCCGCCGCGATCCGCTGAGCCACGTCGGACCGGTCGCGCCCGATCGCGAGGGGGATCATCAGGGAGCGCTCGATCGTCTCGGGGTCGCGGCGCACCGCCGCGCAGTGCTTGGCGAGGATTTCTCGCTTGTGGCGAAAGGTATCGAGGTCTACACGAGTGCAGTTCCACTCGTCCGCGAACTCGGCCGCGATGCGCAGCGTGCGCTTCTCGCCGCGCCCGCCGATCACGAGCCGCAGGCGCCCGTGGGTGGGCAGGGGATAATTCTCCGCCTTGTGGAGCGGGTAGTAGGGCTGCTCGAGGGTGACCGGCTCGCCGACGCCGAGCGCGCGGATGTAGCGGGCCGCCGCTTCCAGGCGATCGAGCCGCTCCTTCATGGGCGGCAGCGCGAAGCCGAACATCGCGTGCTCGTGCTCGTTCCAGCCGCCGCCGATCCCCAGGTCCAGGCGGCCGTTGGAGAGCGTGTCCAGCGCGGTCGCCATCTTGGCGAGCAGGGCGGGGTGGTAGAACGTGATCGGCGAGACCATGGGCCCGAACCGGAGGCGCCGCGTGCGCATCGCCAGCACGGTGAGGGAGGTCCAGGTCTCGAGCGACGGGCGCTTGGCCTCGCCCCAGAGCCCGGTGAGGTGATCCGACCGGCAGAGGGACTCGTAGCTCATGTCCTCGGCGGCCTGCACGAGCCGCCGCCAGCGCTCCCAGGTCAGCCCTTCCTGCCCTTCGATCATGATGCCGACACGCATGATCAGGCCTCCTCGTGGATTCGGAATCCCGGTGGGGAGCCGGGCCCTCATGTATACCGCAAGTCCGGGCCGCGCGCCCCGTGATAAACTCGGCCACGCCGCGACCATGGCGCTCCAGCGACTGCTGCTGTTGATCCCCACCACCACGTACCGCACCGAGGATTTCGTCGAGGCGGCGCAGACCCTCGACGTGGATCTCGTGATCGCCTCCGACCGCCCGAACGTGATGGCGGGCGAGTTCCCGGATCACCTGCTCACGCTGCCGTTCCGCGATCCGGCCGCGGCCGCGCGGGAGATCCGCGGCTACGTCGCGCGCCGGCCGCTCGACGCGGTCGTGCCGGTGGACGACGCCACCACCGTGGTGGCCTCCGCGATCGGGGAGGCGCTCGGCCTGCGCGTGAACCCGCTCGCCGCCGCCCAGGCCACCCGCAACAAGCTCGTGATGCGCGAGCGGCTCGCGCGCGCGGGGGTGCCGTCACCTCCGTTCAGCACCGTCGCGGTGGCCGCGGATCCGCGCGCGGCGGCGGCCCGCGTGACGTACCCGTGCGTGCTCAAGCCACTGGTGCTATCGGCCAGCCGGGGGGTGATCCGGGCCGACGACGCCGCGCAGTTCGTCGCCGCCTTCGCGCGCATCCAGGGGATCCTGCGCGCGGCGGACGTGGCCGAGCTGGGCGAGGGGACCGACGCGATCCTGGTGGAGGGCTTCGTGCCGGGCGCGGAGGTCGCGCTCGAGGGGCTGCTGGAGAGCGGCGTCCTCCGCACCCTCGCCCTCTTCGACAAGCCCGATCCGCTCGACGGCCCCTTCTTCGAGGAGACGATCTACGTGACGCCGTCGCGGCTGCCCGCGGCCGTCCAGGCCAGGGTGGCGGAGACCACCGCGGCCGCCGCCCGCGCGCTCGGCCTCTCGGACGGCGCGGTGCACGGCGAGCTGCGGCTGCGCCCGGGCGCGAACGGGCCCGAGCCGGTCGTGCTGGAGATCGCGGCGCGCTCGATCGGCGGGCTCTGCGGCCGCACCTTGCGCTTCGGCACCGGGATGTCGCTCGAGGAGCTCATCCTGCGCCGCGCGCTGGGGCGGGCGGTGCCCTCGTTCGAGCGTGAGCGCGCGGCCGCCGCGGTCATGATGATCCCGATCCCGCGCGGCGGCGTGCTGGAAGAGGTGGCGGGGCTCGACGAGGCGCGGGCGGTCCCGCACATCGAGGACGTGACCATCTCGATCCCCAAGGGCCAGGCGATCGTGCCGCTGCCGGAGGGCTCGCGCTATCTGGGCTTCATCTTCTCGCGCGCGACCGCCCCCGCCGAAGCGGAGGCGGCCCTGCGAGAGGCGCATCGCCATCTACGGTTCGCGATCCGCTAGACTCGGGCCGCCGGCGGCCGGTCGCTCAACGAAGAGAACTGGGAGAATCGCGCCATGAGCATCGTGCGGGAGTTCGAGCGGGCCTTCAACCGGCAGGACGTCGCGGTCCTGGTGGCCTGTTTCACGCCGGACGGCAGCTATCACGACACCTTCTTCGGAGGGCACGTGGGGGCCGACCATCTCCGCACCATGTTCGAGCGGATGTTCCGCGAGGGCCGCGACTACGCCTGGACCATGGAGACGGTGGTGGAGACCGAGGCGTGCGCGGCCTCGGAGTGGACCTTCGCCTACGTGGTGAGCGACGCGATCCCGCGCAGCGCGGGGCGCAAGGTGCGCTTCAAGGGCATGAGCGTGTTCGAGAAGCGCGGCGGGCGGATCGCGGCCTACCGCGAGTCGTTCGACCTGGGCGCGGCGCTGCTCCAGCTCGGCTTCAGCCCCGAGGCCACCGTGAAGACCATCCGGCGGCACCGCTTGTGACCGGCTGAGCCGTGTCGTCCTACATCCTGCACCGGCTCCTGCTGTTCATCCCCACCCTCTTCGGCGCCTCGATCCTCATCTTCGTGCTCATGCGCCTGGTGCCGGGGGACATCGCGGAGATCCTGGTCTACCAGACGGGCTCGGAGTCGAGCACGGTGCAGAAGCGGCAGATCCAGCAGATCCGCCGCGAGCTTGGTCTCGACCGGCCGGTGGTCGCCCAGTACCTCGACTGGATCGGCGGGGCGGTGCGCGGCGACTTCGGCCAGTCCTACGTGCAGCGCCGGCCGGTGATCGAGATCCTCAAGGAGCGCTTCCCGCGCTCGATGGAGCTGGCCGCGCTCACCATGCTGATCGCGATGGTGTGGGCGATCCCCCTCGGGGTGGTCTCGGCGGTGCGGCAGAACGGCCCGCTCGACTACCTGGCGCGCCTGGTCAGCCTGAGCGGGCTCAGCCTGCCGCTCTTCTTCACCGGCGCGCTCATCCTGTACGGGCTCGTGCGCTTCTTCCGCTGGCTGCCGCCGCTCGAGTTCGTGTCGTTCACCGAGAACCCGGTGGAGAACCTGAAGCAGCTCATCTGGCCCGCGCTCGCCCAGGCCTACTACATCAGCGCGCCCATCACCCGGCTCACCCGCTCGCAGATGCTCGAGGTGATCCGCCAGGACTACGTGCGCACCGCGCGGGCCAAGGGCCTGGCCGAGCGCGCGGTGATCTACCGCCACGCGCTGCGCAACTCGCTGCTGCCGGTGGTGACCTTCATCGGCTGGTGGGGCGGGCGCCTGCTCGGCGGGCTCGTGATCATGGAGATCATCTTCGTGGTGCCGGGGATGGGCAACGCGCTCATCCAGGCGGTCAGCCAGCGCGACTACCCGGCGGTCCAGGCCATGATCTTCCTGATGGCGCTCGTCTTCCTCCTCGTGAACCTCGCGGTGGACCTCCTCTACGCGTGGCTCGACCCGCGCATCCGGTACGCGTGAGGCGCGCGCTCGCCGGCTTCATCACCGGGCAGCCGCTCGGCGCGGCGGGGGCGCTCGTGGTGCTCGTGCTCGCCCTGGTGGCTCTGCTCGCGCCCGCGCTGGCCCCGCATGGGCCGAAGGACGCCGCGTTCGCGCCCTACGTGGCGCCGGGCCGCGAGTTCCCGATGGGCACCGACCAGCTCGGCCGCGATCTCCTGAGCCGCGTGATCTGGGGCGCGCGCCTGTCGCTCTACGTGGGCGTGGTCTCGGTGCTGTTCGGCGTCACCCTGGGCGCGCTCTGGGGCGCGGTGACCGGCTACCTGGGCGGGGCCAGCGACACGAGCAGCCAGCGGGTGGTGGACTGCCTGATGGCGCTGCCCCCCATCATCCTGGCGCTCTCGCTCATGGCCGCCCTCGGCCAGTCGGTCAACAACGTGATCCTCGCCCTCGTGATCCTGCTCACCCCCACCGCGGCCCGGACGATCCGATCGGTCGCGCTCGGGGTGGCCGCGACGCCCTTCATCGAGGCCGCGCGGGCGGCGGGCGCCTCGCAGGCCCGCATCATCTTCCGGTATCTCGTCCCGAACTGCATGGCGAGCTACATCGTGCTCGTCACCACCAACATCTCCTACGCCATCGTGGTGGAGGCCTCGCTCAGCTTCATCGGCGCGGGCGCGCCGCCCGACGAGCCGTCGTGGGGCGGCATGCTCACCGCGGGGATCCAGGCGCTGGAAACCGCGCCCTGGATGGTATTCTTCCCCGGACTGGCCATCAGCCTGGCCGTGTTCGGCCTGAACCTGCTCGGCGACTCGATTCGCGATCTGACGGATCCACGCCTCCGCGGCGGCCTCGGGTAGCCGCGGATCGCAAAGGAGCGGATAGCAATGACGATGAGCCTCCGGAGCCTCGCTCGCCTCGCGGCCACGACCGTCACGCTCCTCTTCACGCTCGGGGCTCTGACCGCGCCGCCGGCCGGTGCCCAGGAGAAGCCCCGCCTGGGCGGCATCCTCACCTGGTTCGACTACGGCGACCCCGGCCGCCTCGACGTGCACGCCGAGTCGCCCCTGGTGGTCCAGCAGGCCACCGCGGGCATCTTCAGCGGGCTGCTCCAGTACGATCCGGACGAGCCGAGCAAGGTGATCGGCGATCTCGCGGAGCGCTGGACCGTGTCGCCGGACGGGAAAACGTATACGTTTCATCTGCGAAGGAACGTGAAGTGGCACGACGGCCAGCCGTTCAGCTCGGCCGACGTGAAGACCACGTTCGACCGCGTGCTCAACCCCGACTTCAAGAGCCCCAAGTGCGGCGCTTCCCTCAAGCCGATGGTGGCGAGCGTGGAGGCGGTAGACGCGAATACCGTCGAGTTCAAGCTCAAGTTCGCGGCGGCGCCGTTCCTCCCGTCGATCGCCTCGGCGTGGTGCCGGGTGGCGGCCAAGCACATCCTGGCCAAGTACGGCGACCTGAACGCGGCCGAGGCCCAGATCGGCACCGGGCCGTTCAAGTTCAAGAAGTACGAGCGCGGCAGCGTGATCGAGTGGGAGAAGAACCCCAGCTACTTCATCCCGGGGTTGCCCTACCTCGACGGGGTGAAGCAGTACATCCTGGTCGGCGGGCCGACCCAGCTCGCGGCGGCCAAGGCCTCCAAGATCATGCTGTGGGACGCGTGGCCGCCGATGCGGAAGACGCAGGCCGATGAGCTGGCCCGCGCCCGCACCGACGTGGACATCTACCAGGCGCCGATCAACACCGTCTTCTTCATCTACCTCAACGCGAAGAAGCCGCCGTTCGACAACCCGGACCTGCGCCGCGCGGTGAACCTGGCCATCGACCGCCAGGAGCTGGTGGCCAAGGCGCTGGAGGGCGCGGGCGTGCCCTGCGCGATCCTGGACCCGAAGCTGGTCGGCGACTTCGCCCTGCCGCTCGACGAGGTCGCCAAGGCGCCCGGCTGCCGTCAGCCCAAGGAGCAGGACATCGCGGAGGCCAAGAAGCTGGTGGAGAAGCATCACCCGAACGGGCTCGACGTCGAGATGGCGGTGCGACAGGTCGGCAACTACGTGGATCGTGGGCAGCTCGTGCTGGCCCAGCTCCGTCGGATCGGGATCCGCGGCACCATGAAGACCCACGAGAGCGCGGCGGGCTACGCGGCCTTCGGCAAGGGTGACTTCACGATCATCGCGACGCAGGACCGGGCCATGGACGTCAACGAGCCCTCCGGCGTCTTCCACATCTCCTACACCACCGAGTCGGGCAGCAACTACGGCCAGTACTCCGATCCCAAGGTCGACGAGCTGGCGGACCGCGCCCTGAAGGAATCCAACCGCGACAAGCGCAAGCAGCTCTACTGGGAGCTGCAGCGCTACCTGCTGGCCCGGGGCGATCACGCCTCGATCGCGGTGGGCTGGGTCGAGGGCTGGTTCTTCAAGGACAAGAAGCTCCGCAACTACAAGCCCGGCCTCACCACCTACGACAACAACACCTTCATGAAAGTGTGGATCGCCCCGTGACGCTCAACGACCCGCGCATCCAGCAGTACCTGGCCACCAAGGACATCGTCGTCCTCGGCACCATCAACCCGGACGGCTCGCCCCTGGTCACCGCCATGTGGTTCCTCCACGATCCGGCCGCGCTCACCCTGATCAGCGTGGACAACCTGCAGAAGGTCCGCAACCTGCGGCGGGACCCGCGCCTGCACATCGTCGCGGAGAGCGGCGCGCGCGGCGCCGAGATCAAGGGCGTCGCGATCCGCGGGCGCGCCGAGTTCCTCGGCGACACGCCCGAGCGGCGCGCCCTCGTCACCCGCATCCTCGACAAGTACCACCCGCACCTCGAGAACTACTGGAGCGGACGCACGATGCCCGCGAACCGCGTGATGTTCCGCGTGGTGCCCCAGCAGGTGCGCACCTGGGGCCTCGAGTGAAGGCGGGGCCGTCGGGAGACCTCACGATTTCGTAGTCAGTCTTCGCGCGCGCGGCCGAGGGCATACAGTATGGACGACCGAACTTAGGGCCAATGCGTGGCCACGGTTAGCGCTGAGACGATCCTTCGGGCCTCGGGGGTGCTCGAGAAGCCCGAACCGGAGTGGGCGCTCGGCTCGTATCGCGTGTTCATGAGCCGAGGCAACCAGCTCCTCGGGACGTATGAGGCCCTCAAGTGGTACCGTCAGCAGGAACACGCTCACTACGGTGGCCGCGCTGACCAGCCTTCCTGGGACGCTCACCACGTCTTCGAGGATCGCGAACTGGACTATCTCGGCGTCAGGGGGAAGTTTCCCCTCAGAGAGCAGTGTCTGTGCGTGCTGATCCCCAGCGCGGCCCACAAGCGCATCAACTCAGTTTTTGCTGCCCATACCCGGCGTTTCCGGGACGTCTCAGGCATTCTCCAAGGCTACCGACTGGCCCACTCGATGCTTGGTGACTACAGCGGGTCCAGCCCGGGCACCGTTGCCGCGGAGCTCGATCGCATCGTCCGCGCCGCGTTTCGCTGTGCAGGTCTCGTCGCCTAGCATGGCACTGGGGTGGGTGTTTGTCGGCACCAGCGCGAAAGCAGACCCTTGACGGTGCCGCTGCGATCGGCTCGGCTCGAGCTTCACCGGCTCGAGGTGGGTGATGCCCCATTCGTGAAATCACTCTATACCAACGCGCTGGTCACGCGAACCCTTCTCCGGATCCAGGGGCCGATCTCGATCGAGGAGGCACGCGAGTTTTGCCAGGCGGCGCCCGGTGGCGACTTCCGATTCGGAGCCGCGCTCCGGATCGGTGGCGATCCGATCGCCTTGGGCGGCGTCCGCCGGCATGCCGAGTCAGCCAGCCTGGCGACCATCGGCTACTCAGTCCTGCCCGCGTTCTGGGGTCGGGGGTTCGGTACCGAGCTCGCCGCCCTCCTGGTCGAGTTCGCCATGGATACCCTGGGTGCCGTCGAAGTCCGCGCAACGACGCTGCAGGACAATCCGGCGTCGGCACGGATTCTTGAGAAGCTTGGCTTCACGGTCCGGGAGAGTGATGCATGTGAAGTCGACTCGCGCGGTGACGAGCGCCGCGTCACGCGATGGGAGAGAGCATGAGGCCGACAAGTCGTCCGAATGGCGGGGCCGCTTCGGCGAAGATCACCAAACGGATTCAAGAGCTGGGCGATTGGAGAGGAGAGACCCTCGCTCGTGTCCGTCGGCTCATCCACGCTGCCGACCCCGACATCCAGGAGGAGTGGAAATGGATGGGAACCCCCGTCTGGTCCCATGACGGCGGCGTCTGCACCGGGGAATCGTACAAGCAGGTCGTGAAGCTCACCTTCTTTCGCGGAGCCTCCCTCAAAGACCCGAAGAAGCTCTTCAATGCCAGCCTGGAAGGGAACACGCGGCGTGCGATCGACCTCCGTGAAGGGGAGAGGATCAACGAAGCGGCCTTCAAGCAACTCATCCGCGCCGCGGTGGCGGCCAACTCCGCCGCGCGCGCTCAACGAGCAGTCAAGAAGAAGTAAGGCCCGTCCCTCCAGCGAGCGCAATACG
>CAMLFJ010000124.1 GCA_946479205.1 uncultured bacterium
CGACGCGGGCGCCCACCTCTCCTTCCTCTGCGACGCGGGCTTCGGCCTGCACCTCCTCGGGCACTGGGCGCGCGAGCGCGGCGACCTCACCCTCGAGCAGGCGGTGCGGGCGGTGACCAGCGCGGTGGCCGACGCCTACCGTATCCAGGACCGCGGCCGGCTCCAGCCCGGGGCCTGGGCCGACCTCATGCTGTTCGACCCCAGGACGGTCGGGCGCGGCGGCAAGCGCCGGGTGAACGACCTGCCGACCGGGGCCAGCCGGCTCGACACCCCGGCGGTCGGCCTCCACGGGGTGTGGGTCAACGGGATCCGGACCGCGGACGAGCGTGGCGTCCTCTCCGGGTGCGGCCGGCCGGGCCGGCTCCTGCGGGAGTTCCCCGGCTGACATTAGGGTTGACAACCCTCGTTCATTAGGTTTACCTAAGCCCCGCCCCGGTGCGGACCGGGGCCGGTCGGCTCCCGAGCGCGAGGACCCCGCCGAAACGATTCGCTAGCCAGCCCCCGGTTTCGCGACCCAAGCTAGCCAGCCCGGTCGGTCCCCTTGCCCGGGAGGCGTTTCATGGGTCGCCGTCGAGCATTCGTCAGGAGCGTCAAGCGCGCCGGTCGGCGCGCAGTTCCCTTCACTCGGCGGTTCGGCTCCACCGTCGGCATGGGGCTGGCGCTCGCCGCCACCTCCGCGTGGGGCCAGACGCCGCCCACCGAATCAAAGGACGGCAAGGACGACGTCGCCCTGCCCGGCGTGGACGTGCGCGGGCAACGCAACCAGTTCAAGATCGAGGAGCCGAGCCTCTACAAGCTCCCCGATTCGATCAAGGACACGCCGCAGTCGATCACCGTCCTCCCCGAACAGGTCCTCGAGGAGCGCGCGCTCTTCACCCTGCGCGACGCGCTCCGCACCGTGCCCGGCATCAGCCTGGCCGCCGGTGAGGCGGGCGGCCGGCAGGGCGACAACCTCACCCTGCGTGGCTTCCCGGCCGGCAACGACATCTTCATCGACGGCGTGCGCGACCTCGGCCAGTACGGGCGTGACACCTTCAACCTGGAGTCGGTCGAGGTCCTCAAGGGCCCCTCCGCGGTCCTGTTCGGCCGCGGCTCCACCGGCGGCGTCATCAACCAGGTCAGCAAGTCGCCGAAGCTCACCCCCTTCTACGAGCTGAGCGGCACGGTGGGCAGCGGGCCGCAGGGGCGTCTCGCGGTCGACGTCAACCAGCCGATCGGGGGTTCGGGGGCGGTGCGCCTCAATCTGATGGGGTTCAAGGGCGAGACGCCGGGCCGGGACTACATCGAGCAGCAGCGGCTGGGAGCGGCACCTTCCTTCGGTATCGGGCTCAACGGCCCCACGCGCCTCGTCGTGAGTTACTTCTACTTCAACGACGACAACATGCCGGACTACGGGTTCCCGTACCTCCGGGGCGGCCCGGCGCCGGTGCGGCACGAGAACTTCTACGGTTTCCCCAACCGAGACTACGAGCACGACGACGTGCATATCGGCACCGTTCGGTTCGAGCACGACTTCAACGAGAACGTGCGCCTGCGGAACACGCTGCGCCTGGCCATGCTCGACCGCGGCTCCCTCGCCTCCATCCCGGCCATCGTGGGCACCCCGGGCAGCGCCCCGCTCGCCGCGATCCAGGTCTCCCGCACCGGCATCCAGCGGAGCCAGCAAGACACGAGCGTGATCAACACCACCGACCTGGTGGCGAAGTTCAACACGTGGATGTTCAAGCACACCCTGGTGGCGGGCGTCGAGGCCTCCCGCGAGACGTCGGACGTCCAGCGCTACACCTTCACCGGCGTGCCGAACACCTCGCTCATCAACCCGGACAACTTCTCGAATCTCTCGGGGATGGGGCGGGCCAAGAACTTCAACGGGTCGTCGGCGGCGACCGCGGTCGGCGTCTACGCGGTGGACGAGATGGCGATCACCGACCGGTGGAAGATCCTGGGCGGCCTGCGCTACGACCTCTTCGACGCCGACTTCCGCAACCGCTTCGCGTCCCAGAAGCTCTCCCGGACCGACGAGGCGCTGAGCCCGCGCGCCGCGCTGGTCTTCCTGCCCACCAAGGAGCAGACCTACTACTTCTCCTACGGCACCTCGTTCAACCCCTCCGCGGAGGCCCTCGTGCTCGCCCTCAACAACGCGAGCACCGAACCCGAGAAGAACGAAACGTTCGAGCTCGGCGCCAAGTGGGATCTCTTCAACGGGGCGCTCGGCATCCGCACCGCGGTATTCCGGACTTACAAGAACAATGCCCGCACCACCGACCCGGTCCTGGGGGTCCAGGTCACCGAGGGCAAGCAACGGGTGCAGGGCTTCGAGCTGGAGGTGGTGGGTCAGATCCTGCGCGGGTGGAACGTGTTCCTCGGCTACGCCTATCTCGACTCCCGCGTCCTCGACTCCCTCGACATCCAGAGCAACGTCCCGGTGGAGGGCAAGCGCCTCGCCAACGTGCCCGAGCACTCGGCGAGCCTGTGGACCACCTACGACATCACCAACCAGTGGCAGGTCGGCGGCGGCGCGGTGTTCGTGGACAAACGCTACGCCAACACCGACAACCTGAACGTGGTGCCGTCATACGTGCGCGGCGACGTGACGGTGGCCTACCGGCCGATCAGGCCGCTGGAGCTGCGCTTCAACGTCATCAACATCTCGGACGAGAAGTACTTCGACGCGATCCATCCGAGCCACGTCATCCCCGGCAACGCCCGCACCTTCCTTCTCACCGGGACCTGGAGGTTCTAGCCGTCCGATGCTCCTGCACATTCCCAAGGTCTTGACCGAGGCCCAGGTCGCGCACTGCCGCGCGATCATGGAGGACGCCAAGTGGGTGGACGGGCGAGAGACGTCCGGCCATCTGGCGGCCCGGGTCAAGCACAACCGGCAAGTGGACGAGGCGACGCCCGAGGCGCGCGAGATGGGCAACATCATCGTGACCGCCCTCGAGCGCACGCCCCTGTTCATGGCCTCGGCCCTACCGCTCCGGGTGTTCCCGCCGCTGTTCAACCGCTACGAGCCGGGCATGGCCTTCGGCGCTCACGTCGACAACGCGATCCGCGAGCTCACGAGCTCGCCAGTGCGCGTGCGCACCGACCTTTCGGCCACGCTGTTCCTGACCCGCCCCGACGAGTACGACGGGGGCGAGCTGGTGGTGGACGACACCTACGGCGCGCACTCGGTCAAGCTCCCCGCCGGCGACATGATCCTCTACCCGGCCACGAGCCTGCACCGGGTCCTCCCGGTCACGCGGGGCGCGCGGCTGGCCTCGGTCTTCTGGGTGCAGAGCATGGTGCGCGACGACGGTGAGCGCGCGCTCCTCTTCGATCTCGACATGGCCATCAGCCAGGTGAGCGAGGCCACCCCGGACAACCCCGGCGTGGTCGCGCTCACGAGCTGCTATCACAACTTGCTGCGCCGCTGGGCGGACGCCTGAGGAGCCCTTCACGATGATGCGCGCAGGGCTGGCGGGCTGGCCGCTCTGGATCTCGGTCGGCGTCCACGTGGCCGGCCTCGCCACCGCCTCCTCGGTGGTCGCCCTCGCGCGCCACGAGCCCGAGCGTGTGCTCGTGCCCGTGGAGCTGGTGCGGGTTGAGCCACCCCCGCCCGAGCCACCCAGGCCCCCGCGAGTGATCCCGCGGCCGAGTCCGGTGGTCCGATCGACCCCGATCACGCAGACGCTGATGCAACCGGATCCGACGCCGCAGCCCGTCCGGCCCGAGCCCGTCCCGACCGCTCCCGACCGCCGCTACATGGCCTCGGCCAACGTGCCCGGCCCCGCGCTGGCGATACCCGGCGACGCCGGCGCGGGCGGGCTCCTGCTCCCCGCGCCCGAGATTCCGGGCGCGGCGCCGGGCGCACGCGTCGGCGCCGGCGTGGCGCGCGGCACCGGCGAGGGCGTCACCTCGTTCGCCCGCCCGCTGGGCGGCTATCAGACCACTCCCCATTACCCGGAGAGCGCGCGGCGCGAAGGTGCCGAGGGCGTCGTGGCGCTCCGATTCGAAGTGCTCACGAGTGGCAAGGTCGGCACGGTCCAGGTCCAGCGCTCCGCCGGGCGCCCGGATCTGGACCGGGCCGCCGTGGAGGCCGTCAAGACATGGCTGTTCGAGCCCGCTCGTCGAGGAAAGGAGGCCGTCGCCGTATGGGTCATCTTGCCGGTTCGCTTCGAGCTGAACACCCGCTGAGCCGCCGCCCCCGCGGTCACCACTGGACCGCCATCGGGCTCGCCTTCTGCGCCATCGCCGGCGCCGGAACCACCGTCGCGGCCCAGGGCATCTGGGACGATCCGGCCTTCGCGCTCTACCGCCAGGCCGTCGAGGCCATGGACCGGAAGGACTACGCGAAGGCGAGGGAGCTCTCCGCCCAGGCCATCGCGCAGCAACCCACGCACGTGCTCGCCCACTACCTGCGGGGGCAGGCCGCGATGTTCCAGTCGCGCTGGGACGAGGCGGCGGCCGCGTTCGGGAAGGCGGTGGAGCTCTACCCGGGCTCGTTCGCGGCCCAGCGCGACCTCGGGGGTGCCCACGAGCAGCGCAATCGCGTGGACGACGCGGCGCGCGCCTACGAGGCAGCCCTCGCCCTCCGCGACCAGGACGATCTGCGGGCGCGCCTGGCCTTCATGCTGCTGAAGGCGGGCCAGCAGCCGCGCGCGCTCCCCCACCTGCAGGCGCTCGCCGATCGGGACACCAAGACCCCGGAGGTCTGGAGCACGCTCGGGCGCCTCGCCTACGAGAAGAACGACCTCGCGGGCGCCGAGAAGGCCTTCACGCGCGCCGCCACGCTCCGCGACGACGGGCGCGCCTGGTTCAACGTGGGCGTGGTGCGCACGCGGCTCAACGATCTGCCGGGGGCGCTCCAGGCCTACGAGAAGGCCGCCCAGCACAGCGAGACGCGCGAGCCGGCCCAGAAGGAAGTGGCGAAGGTGCGTGAGGCCATGAAGGGCCCGAGCACCGGTACCGTGCCCGATCGCGCCATGCCGGGCAGCACGCCGGGCCAGCCGGTCCCGACCCGCCGCTACTAGCCGATCATGTCGCTGCGCACGCTGCTCTTCTGGCTGCACCTGCTGGTCGGGGTGACCGCGGGTGCGGTCATCCTGTTCATGTCGGTCACCGGCGTGATCCTGGCGTTCGAGCCACAGATCACCGACTGGCTCGAGCGAGATCGCCGGATCATCACCCCGCCGCCCGACGCGCGCCCGCTCTCGGCGGAGGCGATCCTGGCCAAGGCGCGCGAGGCCAGGCCGGACGTGCGCCCCACCGCGCTCACGCTGCGCGCCGACCCGACCGCCTCGGCGGTGGTGAGCTTCGGCCGCGAGGGTGGCGCGCTCTTCGTGGATCAATACCGCGGGGTGGTGCTGGGCGGCCTCTCGCCGGTGCACGATGCGCTGCACGAGGTGGTCGAGTGGCATCGCTGTCTCGGGTCGCGTGAGACCCTTCGGCCCGTCACCGGCGCCGCCAACCTGGGCTTCCTCGGCCTCGTGGTGCTCGGCGTCTACCTCTGGTGGCCGCGCCGGTGGACGCGCGAGGCGGTGCGAGCGGTCACCCTGTTCCGGCTCGGCCTGGCCGGCCGCGGGCGCGACTTCAACTGGCACAACGTGATCGGCATCTGGTGCGCGCCCGTGCTCCTGGTCCTGACGCTCACCGGCGCGATCATGTCCTACCAGTGGGCCAACAATTTCCTGTACACGCTCACCGGCAACGAGCCGCCGCCGCCCGCGCCGGCCCCGGGAGCCGCCGCCCCGCCACGTGAGGGCCAGCGCCGCCCGCGCGCGGCGGAGACCAGGCGCGTGGCCGTGGGACTCGACGCCCTCTGGGCGCGCGCTGAGCGCCAGGTCCAGGGCTGGGTCGCCATCAACGCCCGGCTGCCGCAGCGGCCCGATGGGCCGGTCACCTTCTTCATCCAGGAGCCGGTCGGCTGGCACCCCTCGCCCCGCTCGCAGCTCGTGCTCGACCCGGTCACCGCGGACGTCGTCAAGTGGGAGCCTTTCGCGGGACAGAACATGGGCCGGCGGCTGCGGGCCTGGGTGCGCCCTCTCCACACCGGCGAGGCCGCCGGGCTGGTGGGCCAGGCCATCGCGTTCCTCGCCTCCGCCGGCGGGACCATGCTCGTCTGGACGGGGCTCGCGCTGGCTTGGCGACGCTTCCGCGGCTGGCGCCGCCGGGCCGAATCCACGGAGTCGATCCTGGCTCCCGAGACCCGCCAAGAAGTGTCAGCAAACTGACACACCCTGCCCAGGATGGTCGCTGCACTTAGGCGTTCCTTCCAGGTATTCCGACAGGTTAGGTTGAATCATCACTGGCAATCCGCTTGCACACCCTCCCCCTCGTCCGGGCGCGCCCGGATAGAGCGAGAGGAGGCAGGCAATGGGTGGAGTCACTGTCGCGAAGCGGCTGGAGCGTCTGGTCCGGTTCGTCCCTGGCATCCCGGGCTACCAGGACCGGGAGACGGCCCGGGCCACCGACAAGCAGGTCCGGATGCGGCTCGTGGGCGAGCTGCAGCGGCTCATCCAGAGCCTCGAGGAGGACAAGGAGCGCATCGCCGGCTCCGGTGATCTCTCCTCGCTCCCGCGCCTCGACCGGCTCGCGGGACGCCTCGAGCGCCTGGGGCGCACCGTGGAGTTCGCGGCCCGGGGCTACTCGGGCCTCTTCGACCTCCACACGGTGGACGGCGACACACTGGCCCAGCTCTACGCCTTCGACCTCGGGCTCTTCGACGCGCTGAGCGCGGTGCGGGCCAAGGCGGAAGCGGTACGCGCCGCGCTCCCCGATCCGGAGGCCCTCCGGACCGCGGCCGAGCACATGCGCGAAGCGCTGGACGACTTCGCGGAGCTCTTCGACCAGCGCCGGCGCATCGTCGACGCGGACTAGGACGGACCAACGCCATGTCACCGATCATGATGGAAGTCATCGAGTGGTTCGATCAGACCGGCACCGGCATCGTCCAGCGCTACCCGGAGGGCGGCTCGGGCGACATCAAGATGGGCGCCCAGCTCATCGTGCGCGAGAACCAGGCCGCGGTGTTCTTCCGCGACGGCCAGGGACTCGACGTGTTTGGGCCCGGCCGCCACACGCTCTCCACCCAGAACCTGCCGATCCTCACCCGGCTGCTCTCGCTGCCCTGGGGCTTCCAGAGCCCGTTCCGCGCGGAGGTCTACTTCGTCAACCTGAAGGTCTTCACCAACATGCGCTGGGGCACGCGCGATCCGGTGGCCTTCAAGGACACCCAGCTCGGGCTGATCCGCCTGCGCGCCTTCGGCAGCTTCACGATGCGGGTCACCAAGCCGCTCCTCTTCGTCAACAGCCTGGTGGGCACGCAGGGCAGCTACACCACGGACCAGATCGAGGACTATCTCCGCGAGGTCATCGTGGCCCGGCTGAACGACTTCCTCGGCGAGACCGTGCAGAGCCTGATCGAGCTGCCGCGGCAGTACGACGAGATGGCGGTGGCCCTCAAGACCCGGTTGGCCGACGAGTTCCGGAAGTACGGCACCGAGATGGTGGACTTCTACATCAACCGGATCACGCCGCCCGAGGACGTGGAGCGGATGATCGACGAGCGCTCGAGCATGGGCGCGGTCGGCGATCTCGACCGCTTCCTCAAGTTCAAGGCGGCCAAGGCGATGGGCGACGCCGCGCAGGGCCACGGGACGGACGGCGGCGCCGCCGGCGGAGTGGGCGTGGGCGTCGGCGCGGGACTCGGCATGATGATGCCGGGCATGCTCGCGAAGAGCCTCGGGACGACTCCGGCGCCCGCCGCGGCGGCGACGGTGAGCTGCCCGGGCTGCCAGTCGGCGGTGGCGGCGGAGAGCCGCTTCTGCCCGCGCTGCGGCCACCAGATCGCGACGGCCGCTCGGTGCGCGCGCTGCCAGGCCGAGCTGACGGCCGGCGCGCGCTTCTGCTCGACCTGCGGCCAGGCGGTGCCCGGCGCCTAGCGCCGGCGCACCGCGCCGCGGGTCCTTCTCGACGACGGCTCCATGAGCCAGGTCGTCGTCTCGACCGAGTGCCCCACCTGCAGCGGCCCCCTCGATTTCTCCGAGGGGGCCAACGCCATCCGCTGTCCGAGCTGCGGCTCCAACCTGCTCGTCACCGGCCGCAAGCAGGTCCTGAGCTACTGGGTCCACCCGAAGGTCAAGGCCGAGGT
>CAMLFJ010000125.1 GCA_946479205.1 uncultured bacterium
TCAAGCAGGAGCGCTACGAGCTCACGGATCGCCCGGAAGACGCCGACCTGATCCTACTCAATACCTGCTCGATTCGCGAGAAGGCGGAGGACAAGGTCTTCTCCCAGCTCGGCGCGCTGCGCCACCTGAAGCGCGAGCGGCCGGATCTGGTCATCGGGGTCATGGGCTGCATGGCGCAGCTGCAGAAGGGCCGGATCCAGGAGCGCGCGCCCTACGTGGACCTGGTCTTCGGCTCGCCCGCGATCGCCCGGGTCGCCGAGCTGGTCGGCCGCGCCCGGCAGGGGCGGGGGCCGGTGCTCGAGACCGGCGAGGGCGCGCTGGTGAAGATCACCGCGCGGCCCGAGGGCGGCCCGCGTCTGAAGGCATTCGTCACCGTGATGGAGGGCTGCGAGAAGCACTGCACGTTCTGCGTCGTGCCCACCACGCGGGGCCGGGAGCGCAGCCACGCGCCCGAGGTCATCGTCGAGGAGATCCGCGCGCTCGCGGCCGCCGGTTGCCGCGAGGTCACGCTGCTCGGCCAGACCGTGAACGCCTACGGGCGCGATCTCGATCCGCCCACCGATCTGGCCGCCCTGCTCGAGCGGGTCAACGACATCGACGGCATCGAACGCATCCGCTTCACGACGTCCAACCCCTACAACCTCACGGCCCGGCTCATCCGGGCGCTCCGCGACGTGCCCAAGGTCTGCGAGTACCTGCACCTGCCGCTGCAGTCGGGCTCGGACCGCGTGCTCGACCGGATGAACCGCGGCTACACCCGCGCCCGCTACCTCGAGCTGATCGCCGAGCTGCAGGAGACGGTACCGGACCTCGCGCTCTCCACCGATCTCATCGTGGGCTTTCCCGGGGAGACCGAGGACGATTTCGCGCGGACGGTGGAGATGGTCGAGCGGGTGGGCTACGACAACGTCTTCGCCTTCCGCTACTCCCGCCGGCCGGGCACGCCCGCGGCGGAGATGGACGATCAGGTGCCGGAAGAGGTCAAGGCCGACCGCAACCGCCGCATCCTGGACACCGCGACCCGCGTGGGCGCGGCGCGCAGCCAGCGTCTCGAAGGCCAAACCCTCCCCGTCCTGGTCGACGGGGTCTCGCGCAAGAACGCGGGCGAGGCGGCCGGGCGCACCCGTTGCAATCGAGTGGTGAACTTCGATCCCCGGGGCCGTGACCTGCTGGGCCGCGTGGTGCCGGTGCGCGTGGTCCGCGCCCTGCCGCACAGCCTCCGTGGGGAGCTAGAGGCCTAGGAGGCGCACCATGTGGCTGGAGATGAAAGTGAAGGGGCTCGCGCTCGACCCGCTCTCCAACATGCCCATGATCATCCTCCGCGACGAGGAGGAGAAGCGCTCCCTCCCCATCTGGGTGGGTCTCTTCGAGGCCAACGCCATCGCGCTTGAGCTGGAGAAGATCTCCACGCCCCGGCCCATGACGCACGACCTGATCAAGAACATCCTGGAGTCGCTCGACGCGCGGGTGCAGAAGATCGTGGTCAACGACCTCCGCGACAACACCTTCTACGCGGTCATCCACCTCCGCCTGGGCAGCGCCGACATCACGGTGGACTCGCGGCCGTCCGACGCGATCGCGCTGGCCCTGCGGGTGGGCGCGCCGATCTTCGTGGAGGAGGACGTGGTCCAGAAGGCCCGCAGCGTCGAGGTCGCCAAGGAGACCGAGATCGGCACCGGCAAGGGCGACGACCAGGCCAAGATCAAGGAATGGCTCGAGTCGCTCAAGCCGGGCGACTTCGATCGGATCGAGCGCGGCAAGGACCCGAAGAGCCCGGACGAGTAGTGGATGCGGGTCGGGCTGTTCACCAACAACTACCTGCCGTTCCGCGGCGGGGTCGCGACGGCCGTCGAGACCCTGCGGCAGGGGCTTGAGGCGCTCGGCCACCGGACCTGGGTCTTCGCGCCCGCGTCCCAGCCGCCGCAGGCCGATCCGCCCTACGTCTTCCGGTATCCCTCGATTCCCGCGCCGACCTATCCGGGCTTCTCGTTGCCGCTGCCCGTTTCGCGGCGCCTCGGCCGGTTCGCCCGCGCGCTCGACCTCGACGTCGTCCACGTCCACCATCCGTTCCTGCTGGGCTTGACCGGCCGGCGCCTCGCCCGGAGCCAGCGGCGCCCGCTCGTGTTCACCTATCACACGCGCTACGAGAAGTACGCGCACTACGTGCCGCTGCCGCCGCGGCTGGTGCGGAGCCTCGCGGTGCGGCTGGCCTGCCGCTTCGCCGACACCGCGGACCTCGTGGTCGCGCCCTCCGAGCACGTGGCCGACACCCTGCGGCGCCGGGGCGTGGCCGCGCCGGTCGCGGTGATCCCCACCGGGGTGGACCTCGATCTCTTCAGCCCGGCCAGCCGCGAGCGCGCCCGCCGTCGCCTGGGGCTGCCCGGCGACGGGCTGATCTGCCTCTACACCGGGCGCCTCGATCGGGAGAAGAGCCTCGAGCGCGTGCTCGACGCCTTCGAGTCGGTGGCCGCCGCGGTCTCCACCGCCACCCTGCACCTGGTGGGCAAGGGCAGCCACAGCCAGGCGCTCGAGGCGCGCGCGGCCGCGGGGCGCGCGCGGCGGCGCATCGTCTTCCACGGCGGGCTCGCCCGCGAGGCGCTGCCCGATTACTATCGCGCCGCCGATCTCTTCCTCTTCGCGTCGGAGACCGAGACGCAGGGGCTGGTGCTGGCCGAGGCCCACGCCTGCGGGCTGCCCGCGGTGGCGGTGCGCGCCTCGGGCGTGGACGAGGTGGTGAGCGACGGGCAGACCGGGATCCTCACCAAGGCGGAGACCGGCGAGATGGCCGACGCGGCCATCGGGCTCCTGCTGGACGCGGGCCGGCGCGCGAGCATGGGCCAGGCGGCGCGACGGCTCGTGGAGACGCGCTTCGCGGCGCCCCGCCAGACCGCGGCCATGGTCGCGCACTACGAAGCCCTCCAGCTCCGGCGGGTCTGATGGCGCCGCCGGCCGGCCGTAACCTGCGGGTCGGATTCCAGAGCGACTGGGATCCGAACACCGCCGGACCCGGGCACCAGGGGCTGCTCTCGTGGGACCCCCGCGTACGGACGCTGCTGCGGGTGCTCGTGTCCTACCCGGAGGTGCGCTACATCCTGCCGGACCGCATCAGCCTCGAGCTCTCCGCCGATCCGCGCACGCTCGAGACCATGGCCCGCTTCCTCGAGCGTCTGGACTGGCTGGTGCGGCGGGTGGCGGTGAGCTGAGCCCCCGGCCGTGAACCCATGATCTGGAACCGCGACGCCGAGACCGCCTCCCGCCCCACCATGCGGGCGCTCCAGACCGAGCGGCTGCGGGCCACCGTGGCCCGGGCCCGCGCGCGGGTGCCCTTCTACCGCGATGCGCTCGCCGCGGCGGGCGTGAAGGACGAGGCGGTCACGCTCGACCGCCTCGCGGAGCTGCCCTTCACGGTGAAGGACGATCTGCGCCGCCACTACCCGTTCGGGCTCTTCGCGGTGCCGCGCACCGAGGTGATCCGCATCCACGCCTCCTCGGGGACCCGCGGCAAGCCCACCGTGGTGGGCTACACGCGGCACGACCTCGGCGTCTGGCGGGAAGTCATGGCGCGGGCCCTGGCCGCCGCCGGCGCCGAGCCGGGGCAGCTCATCCAGATCGCCTACGGCTACGGCCTCTTCACCGGCGGCCTGGGCTTCCACGACGGCGCCGAGCACATGGGCCTCACGGTGGTGCCGGTCTCCTCGGGCAACACGCTGCGCCAGATGCTCCTGCTGCAGGACTTCCGGCCGCAGGGCCTCGCCTGCACGCCGTCCTTCGCGCTCTACATCGGCGAGAGCCTGCGCGAGCAGGGGAGCGACCCGCGCGCGATCGGCCTGGCCTACGGGCTCTTCGGCGCGGAGCCGTGGACCGAGGCGATGCGGGCCCAGCTCGAGGCGCTCTGGGGCTGCCCGGCGGTGGACTTCTACGGACTCAGCGAGATCATCGGCCCCGGCGTGGCCGGCGAGTGCGTGGAGGCCCGCGACGGCCTGCACGTCAACGAGGATCACTTCCTGCCCGAGATCGTCGACCCGCGTAGCGGCGCGCCGCTGCCCGCCGGGGACGAGGGCGAGCTCGTGCTGACCTCCCTGACCAAGGAAGCGCTCCCGATGATTCGCTACCGTACCGGCGACGTCACGCGGCTCGAGCCCGCGCCCTGCCGCTGCGGGCGGACCACCGTGCGGATGGCTCGCGTCAAGGGGCGCACCGACGATATGCTGATCATCAAGGGGGTCAACGTGTATCCCTCGCAGCTCGAGGCGGCGCTCCTGACCGTGGTCGACCTGGCCCCGCACTACCAGCTCGTGGTGGACCGCCGCGAGGCCTTCCCGACCCTCGCGGTGCACGTGGAGCCGGACGAGCGCGTGGTGCGCGACTGGGGCGGCTTCGAGGCCGCGCCGGCCCGGCGGGCCGCGCTGTCCGCCCAGGTGGCCGAGTGCCTGCGCGGCCACCTCGGGCTCAATCCGGAGATCGCGGTCGTGGCCCCGAAGACCATCCCGCGCAGCGAAGGCAAGGCGGTGCGAGTCGTGGAAAGGAGATAGACATGGCGGAGCGTGACGAAGCCCGGCTGCTGGCCCGCATCGAGGCGGGGGAGCGCATCGAGTCCCCCGACGAGATGACCGAGCCCTATCGCGAGAACCTCATCCACCTCATGACCATGCAGGCCGACTCGGAGCTGGCGGGCGGCTACGGCTACGTGCCGTGGATCACCCGGGCGCCCGGGGTGGAGGAGAAGCACGTGGTGGCGCAGATCGTCAAGGACGAGCTCCGCCACGCCACCGTCATGTACGGGCTCCTCGCCGACCTGGGCGTGGACGTGGACGCGCACGTGCGGGCCCACGACGAGGCCTTCACGATGCGGGTCGCGGACGACGCCGACATCGGCACCGCCCGGATCACCGCCGACAAGCGGGTCAACATCTTCTACTACCCGATCGACACGTGGGCCGACTTCATCTTCTTCAACTTCTGCATGGACCGCGGGGCGGGGCACCAGCTCGAGGACGTGCGCACCTGCTCCTACGGGCCCTGGGTGCGCGCGATCGAGGGCATCTTCAAGGAGGAGAAGTTCCACATTCGCCACGGCGAGTTCTGGGTGAAGCGTCTCGCCGAGGACCCCAAGACCCGCGACGAGGCACAGGCCACGCTCCACAAGTGGTACATCCGGACCATGAACATCTTCGGGCGCCCGGGTTCGGCCAAGAACGTCCTCTACCGGAAGTACCGACTCAAGCTGCGCGACAACGACGAGGTCCGCCAGACCTTCGCCCGCGAGGTGGCGGAGAAGGCGGGGGCGGTCGGGCTCACGCTGCCCGAGTGGAACCCGGTCTGGGAGCGCCTGCCCGAAGAGGCGCAGATCCCCGGGTGATTTCGCCGGGCCGGCTCGTCGGCATCGGGATCGCGCTGCTGGTGCTGGCCGGGACCGCGCCGATCGGCGCCCAGAGCGGCCGCAACGTGAAGGTCCTGCTGGAGGTCAGGCAGCAGACCCAGGCGGGCCGGCAGGGCGTGCAGGGGCAGGGCGGCGTCGTGGTGCAGGAGCGCCGCGGCGACACGCGGGTCCGCGGGCGGGGCGGGCTCGGGGTGGAGGACACCACCACCCGCGTCACCCGCTCCTCCGGGCTCTTCACGGTCGTGCAGGACGGCGGGGCGGGCTCCATCATGGTCGCGCAGGACGTCCCGTCCCCGCAGCTGGCCTACTATTACGACTACGCGACCGGCAAGGGCTACGTCGCCCAGGGCGTCGCGTGGCAGCGCGTCGGCACCGCGCTCGCGGTGCGCCCGGTGATCCTTCCCGGCAACCAGATCCGGGTGACGCTGACGCCGGTGATCAGCTACTTCACGCCCGGGGGCGGGGGAACGATCGAGGTCGTGGAGGCCGCGACCGACGTGATCGTGCCCAGCGGCGGGCGGATGCAGATCGGCGGGAGCACCGGGAGCCTCCACGCGATGACCCGGCAGATCCTCGGCTACCTCGCGCAGCAGTCGTCGGAGGAGACCGCGCTGACCGTCACCGCGACCATTCTCCCGTGACGCGCTACACCGGCAACGGCGCCTACGGCTATGCCAACAGCGTCCACATGGTGCTGCGCGCCTCCGGCGCCGCTCCCGCGGAGCTGCCCGAGCCGGGTTTCATCGAGTGCCTGACCACGATTCCCTTCGGCACGCTCTACCTGCGGGTGGGGCGCGACCTGCTCGTCTACTTCAGCTCGCCCCTCGCCACGCCGGACCAGGGGATCACCACCGCGCTCGACGCGCTGGGGTGGGAGTGCCGGGAGGAGCGCGAGGGCACGGCCGAGGCCGCGATCGAGCGGCTCGCCGAGGCGGCCGGGCGCGGCCCCGTGCTGGCGGGGCCGCTCGACATGGGCGGGCTCGGCTACATGCCGCATCACGCGCAGCTCTCGGGCAGCGATCACTTCGTGGTGGTGCTGGGGGTCGAGCACGACCGGGTGCGGATGCACGATCCGGAAGGCTATCCCTACGCGGCCCTGCCCACCGTGGAGTTCCTGCGCGCCTGGAAGGCCGACCGCGTGCGCTACGCCCAGGCGCCGTACACGATGCGCGCGGGCTTTCGCCAGGTGCGCCATCCCGCGCGCGAGGAGATGATCGCGCGCACCCTGGCGGTGGTGCGCAGCGGCCTGTCCGCCGAGCCGGGCGGCGCGGATCAGTACGGCGGGCCGCGTGCGATCCGCCTCCTGGCCTCGGACCTGCGCGGCGCGGCGGCCAAGCGGCTGGCCGGGCACCTGACCTCCTTCGCGTTCCCGCTGGCGGCCCGGCGCAGCCACGATGCCGCGGCCTTCCTGCGCGAAGGCGGGCGCGCGGCGGCGGCCGGGCTCTTCGAGCGCAAGGCGCAGTGCTTCGGCGAGGCTCAGTACGCGGCCGTGCAGGAGCGCTGGGAGGACACCGCCGGGCTCCTCGAGTCCATCGCGGAGCTCGAGGAAGGCCTGATTCACGCGCTCAGCCCGGCCTGAAGTACCTCTCGAGCGGCACGTCGTCGACCCGCAGCAGCAGCGCCTTCCGGACGATCTCCCGGCGGAGCGGAGCCAGCGCGAGCATCTCCGGATCCCGGCGGACCGCGTCCAGGCCCTCCGCCGTCTCGAACCGCAGCAGGTGGATCTCGTCCGGCACCTCCGGGTCGGCCTGCCCGCCGGGCATGCGCATTGGGCTCAGGATTCGCTCGAACCGGCCCCCGTGCCGGCGGAAGACGGGGAGGGCCAGGTTCTCGTACCGGCGCAGAGCGTCCTGCTGGGCCGGCTGCAGATAGATGAGCGCCACGTAGAGCACGCCGCCGATCATGCGGGCCGAACGTTACTTAACATAATATCGCTTATCAGACTGACCAGCGAGGCCGGGGCGGCCGTCAGGGTTGCTCGGAACTCGGGGTTACTTCGCGGCCGGATCGAGCGCCGCGATGCGGCCGCGGATGTCCTCGGCGCGCCGGGTCTCGGGCGCTTCCTTGAGCACCCGCTCGTACGTCGCGCGCGCTTCCGCCGGCTTGCCGGCCAGCGCCTGCGCCCGCGCGAGATCGAGCAGCGCTTCCTCGAAGAAGAACTGCTTGGGGCCGAGCCCGCGCGCCGCCGCGTCGTACGCGGTCACCGCGCTGGCGTAGTTCTTCTGCGCCTCCCAGGTGTAGCCGACGCCCGAGGCGCTCAGCGTGCGAACGCTGCCGCCCGCGCCCTTGGCGAGCGCGATCTCGTAGGCGGCGCGCGCCGCCGCGTAGTCGCCGGCCTGGTACTGGAGATTGCCGAGCTGGTAGGCGGCCTGGGCGGCCGCGGCCGACCGGCCGTGCTGGGTCAGGACGGCCTGGAGCAGGCCGATGGCTTTCTGCCGGCCCTCCCCGGTGGCCAGCGGGCCGTCGCCCTGCTGGACCGCCTCGGTGGCCCCGGCCAGCGCCGCCTGGCCGCGGGCTTCCTCGGCGCGCAGCCAGAGCCAGCCCGCCGTCCCCACGAGACCCAGGGCCACCACCACGCCGGCGATCTTGAGCGCCAGGCGCCCGCCGCGGGATTGGAGGAACTCGATCAGGTCGCTCACCGGTGCC
>CAMLFJ010000126.1 GCA_946479205.1 uncultured bacterium
GGCGCAGGTCGTGGAGCAGGAAGCCCTTGGCGCAGCCGACGTCGAGCACGCGATCACCGGCCCCCAGTCCGTAGAAGTCGCGCATGCGCTCGGCGATGGGCTCCCAGCGCCCGTCGTAGCGGTAGCCGCCGTACCCCTGGCCACGCTCGCCGTCGAAGTACTCTCGGGCGAACCGCTTCGCCACCTCGCGCTGGGCCGGGACCGCGGCGGCGCGGGCCGAGATGTCCCGGGTGGTCCGCGGGTAGCGGTCGAGGAGATCGACCTCAGCCATCGGCGGTCGCTCCGCCATTCCCGTTTGCCCCGAAGAACTCGAGGGTGGCGCGGAGGCCCTCGCGGATCGGGGTGAAGCGCAGATCGGGCAGCGCCCCGGTCAGGCGGCCGACGTCGAACCGGCGGTGCGTGATCGGTCCCTTGCGGACCGCGCTCGTCACCGTGACCTCGTAGGGCACGAGGTCACGGATCGTCTTCACCACGTCCGCGAAGGCCTGACTCTGCCCGGTGGCCACGTTGTAGATCCCGTCGGCGCCGACCCGGAGCAGGCCCGCGATCGCCCGGGCCGCGTCGTCCACGTAGAGGTGGTCGCGCTCTTCCTCCCCGGCCCCGAAGATGCGGACGCTGCGGTCACGGGCCAGCGAGCGCGCGAAGGCGTTCGGTCCATAGGAGGCGTGCGGATCGCGGGGGCCGTAGACTCCGGTCACCCGCAGGGTGAGCAGCGGCACGCCGCCCGCGCGGGCGGCGGTCTCCAGCACGCGCTCCCCCACGTACTTGCCGATCGCGTAGTACCCAGCGGGCGACGCCGGCGTGTCCTCGGTGATGGGCTCCTCGCCGAAGCCGTAGGCCGCGTCCGAGCCCACGTAGACCAGCCGCCCGAGCCGCCGACCCTCGAGGTAGCCGGCCAGGTTGGCCGCCATCGCGGTGTTGGCGAGCAGGGTGGCGGGGGTCTGGCCCCGATCCGGGGTCAAGGCCGACGCGAGCACCAGCGTGGTCTCGGGCCCCAGCACGCCGTCGAGGACGGCCAGCGCGTCGGCCCGGGTGAGATCGAGGGTGCGCGACGAATGCGCCACCACCGCGACCCCGTCGCGCTCGAGCTGGGCGTGGAGCGCCCGGCCGAGGAAGCCGCTGGCGCCCAGGATCACGACCCGCTCCGGCATCCGGTTCATCGGGTGAGGCTCTCCCAGCGCATCGGCGCGGCCTGGATGCGGGGATGGGCGACCAGCATGTGCCAGACGACCGCCTGGAACGCCTCGGCGTGCGCGGTCAGCCGCTCCGCGCTCACGGTGGGGATGATCACGCACGCGTCGGCCACGGTGGCGGTGAACCCTCCGTCGCGCCCGACGATGGCGCCGATCCGGGCCCCCACCGTCTTGGCGTGCTCGAGCGCCCGCACCAGGTTGATGCTCACCTTCCGCACCAGGTCACCCCCGCCCACCGAGAACACGAGCACGCAGTCGCGCGGCCCGAGCCGGCTCACCTTGAGCCAGTTGGCGAACGCGGTGTCCCAGCCGTCGTCGTTGATGCGGGCGGTCAGCTCCGACACGTTGTCGGTGGGCGCGTAGGCCTCGAAGCCCGCGATCTTCCGGAAGTCGTTCACCGCGTGCGAAGCATTGCCGGCGCTCCCGCCGACCCCCAGCACGAAGAGCCGGCCGCCGCCGTCGCGGGTGTCCGCGAGCAGGTCCACCAGGCTCTCGACGGCCGCGTGATCGATCCGGGCCGCCACCTGCGCGGCCTCCGCCAGGTACTGGGCGACGAAGTTCATTGGGGGTCCTCTATCTGGGCGAGCACCGCGTCGACCGCGCCGGCCAGATCGGCCACCCGCGCGTCCACGATCCGGCACTCGCTGTAAGGGCGCTCGATGAGCACCGTGTAACATCCGACCGCGCGTCCCGCATCGATGTCGCGCCATCGATCGCCCACCACGAACGAGGCGGCCAGATCGAGGCCCCAGGTCCGCGCCGCCGTCTGGAGCATGCCCGGGCGGGGCTTGCGACAGGCGCAGCCCTCGCGATCGGTGTGCGCGCACACGAGGATGTCGTCCACGTCGACCGCGTCGCGCAGCCGCGCGTGCATGATCTCGAGAGTCTCCGGGCTCAGCGTGCCCCGCGCGACCTCGGGCTGGTTGGTGAAGACGATCGGGCGAAGCCCGGCCGCCCGCAGCCGGGCGACCTGCTCGGGCGCGTCGGGGCAGATGCGGAACTGATCCAGGGTCACCGCCGCGTGAGCCCGGCCGTTGCGGACGAGCGTCTCCACCAGCACTCCGTCGCGGTCGAGGAACGCGGCCCGCTCGCTCACCGGCGCCCCGCCCGGCCCATCGCCACGTACTCCACCTCGCGGAGCTCGGCACGCCCCGCGTCCATCACCTCGACGCAGTCGATGACGACCGGATGCCGCATGGCCCGGAACCCGCCCCCGGGCGGCGTGGCGAACTCGTCCCAGTCGGTCAGGATCAGCAGGCAGTCGGCGCCGACGAGCGCGGCGTCGCGGCTCTCGACCAGGGTGGCGGCCACGTTCGCGCCCGGCGCCTTCACGAGCGGGTCGTAGGCGCGCACCTCCGCGCGGCCCCGCAGGTTCTCGATCACCCGGAGCGCCATCGAGTTCTTGGTGGAGCGCGTGTTCTTCTTGTAGGCGAGGCCCCAGACCGCGACGACCGCGCTCGCGTTCCCGTCGAGCACCCGCCGCTCGAGCTGGCGGTGGACCCAGCGGTAGCGGCGGGCGTTGTGCGCGAGCAGGGTGTCCACGTAGGCCACGTCGACGCCGTGCCGCTGGCCGAGGCCGCGCAGGGTCACCAGATCCCGCTCGAGGTTCCCGCCCGCCACGCCCAGGCTGGGCCGGATGTACGCGGCGGGTCCGATGCGGCGGTCGAGCCGGAGGGCCGGCACCATCTCCGACCAGTTGGCGCCCACCGCCTCGCAGAGATCGGACAGCGTGTTGGCGTAGGTCACCGCGCCGAAGAGGTAGAGGTTGATCGCGGTCTTGGTCAGCTCCGCGCTCTCGTAGCCCATCGGCAGGATCGGGCACCCGAACCGGCGGAGTCCTTCGTCCAGGTCCGGCGGGAGCGGCTGCCCGGGATCGGCGGCCCCCACGATGAGACGCTCCGGCCGGAGGAACCGCTCGACCGCGTTGCCGAAGATCAGGGTCTCGACCCAGTAGTAGACCGCGATGCCGGCCTCCGGCCGGCGCGCCCGGATGCGCCCGGCGAGCGCGCGGGTCGCGCCCGGGGACACCTGGCTCATGAGCACCAGGGTGGACCCGGGCCGGAGGTGGGGGATCGCGGCGTCGATCAAGCGGTCGACGACGCCCGGATCGCTGCCGTTGTCGGCGTCGGTCGGGATGTCCCGGGACACGATGACCAGATCGCATTCGGCGAGGGCGGCCGGATCGCTGGTGAAGCGCATGCGGTCACGCGCCGCCGCGAAGAGCTCCGGCAGGGATGGCTCGTGCACCGGGAGCTCGCCCCGATCGAGCCGCTCGACCGGGTCCCGGTCGAGATCCACCGCGACCACCCGCGATCCCAGCCCAGCCCAGCCGATGCTCGAGATGATCCCGAGGTGGGACAGCCCGAGGAACCCGGTCGGCCGGGAGCTCACGCGCCGCCCTCCAGGGGGGCCGCCGCGGCCGCGTGGACGGTCCGGGACAGCCACAGGTCGTTCTCACCGGAGGTGGCGCCGGTCGCCGCCATCGCCTCGAAGTGCCGCATGTCGGCGGCCCAGGTGGGGTCGGGCCCGTGGGCCATCTCGCGGCTCTCGTCCGGCACGCCGCTCGGGCGCCGGCGGCGCAGGATCACCAGCTCGCTCCGGCCCCACTTGGTGAGCCCGTTCATCTCGAGCGCGCCCTCCTCCCCGAGGGCCTCGATCCGCCACCGGTTCTTCCAGGAGAGGAAGCTGCACTCGATGGTCACGCTGCGGTCGGACGTCGCGAGCAGGCAGTGGTCGAAGCCCTTCAGCTCGTGGCGGTGGCGCTCCCACACCCGAAACTCGCATCCGGAGCGCCCGAAGACGAATCCGGTGAGGTCGATGAGATGCGAGGCCATATCTTCCAGGATGCCGAGCGGACTGTCCCGCCAGGTGCCCACGATGTTGCCCGCGCTCCCGTTCCCGTAGAACATCCGCACCCGATAGAGCCGGCCGATCGCGCCCGCGTCCAGGTGCCGCTTCAGCGCCACCACGTTCGGCTCGAACCGGAAGTTGTAGGACGTGTACCAGATCGCCCCGGAGGCGCGGGCCAGCCGGCCGAGCCGATCGCCGGTCGCCGCGTCCAGGATCAGGGGCTTCTCGACGAGCACGTGCTTGCCGCGGGTCAGGAAGTACTCCATGAGCCGGACCTTCACGTCATTGGGCACCGACAGGATCGCCGCGTCATAGCGGTCGTCGGGGCACTGGTCCGGCTGGCGAAAGTCGGCGGCGGGATTGAACGGATCGACGGTGGCCACGCACCGGTCGCCCAGGACCGCGCGGCGCTTGCCGCCGATGTTGCCGAGACCGACCAGGAGGTATCTCACTCGAAGTGGGCCCGCTTCTCGATCCGGTTGAGCTTCTCGGTCACCTCTTCCGGGGTGATCGGACGATTGCCCTGGTACTCGCAGGCCAGGGCGGCCGACACCGAGCCGAGCACCGACGCGATCACGATGTCGCCGGTGGCGGCCAGCGCGAGCGCGGCGTAGGCGAGGAGCGCGTCACCGGCGCCCACCGGGTCCTTGAGGGTGTCCACCAGGCTGTCCACCGTGAAGAACTCGCGCGGCATGTGGCCGGGCGTGCGGTAGCCGAGAATGCCCCGCTCGCCGAGCTTGAGGATCAGGTGCTTGCACCGCGCGAGCCGGAAGAGCTGCAGGGCGAGCGGCCGGACGACCGAGTCCTGGTCGCCCAGGGCGAAGCGCGCCTCGCGCTCGTTCGGGGTCAGGAGGTCGAAGTCGGTGAACTCGAGGATATTGCCCCAGCGGTTCGACACCTGGCTGTCCGCCACCTTGATCGCCCCGTCGGGCACGCGCTCCCGCAGGACGCGGATGCTCTTGGAGCGGAAGATCCCGTGGCGGAAGTCACTGAAGATCACCACGTCCGGACGGCTGTCCGCCATCGACTCGCTGAGGTACCGGAGGGCTCGGTCCGAGACGGCCCGGTTGTCGACGCGGTCCACCTGGAGCATCTTGTAGCCGTCCGCGAAGAACCGCTCCTTCTGGGTCGTGGGCCGGGTGCGGTCGATGAAGCCGTGCACCACGACCCCGGCCTCTTCCAGGTCCTTCAGCACGAAGTCCTTGGCCGCGTCGTTGCCGAGCACGGTCGAGAAGGAGACCTCGGCGCCCGCCGCCTTGACGTGCTTGGCCACCACCGCGGCGCCGCCCGCGAAGACCTCGGTCCGCTCGTGCTTGACGCTGAAGGTCGGCGACTTGGCGGTGGCGCCCAGGAGCGAGCAGGACGAGTAGCTGTCCACGATGGTGTCGCCGACCACGTGCACCCGCAGGCCCCGCATCCGGCCGAGGGTCTCGCGGAGACGGCCGAAGTCGAACCCCTCGGACTCCATCAGGGCCAGGAGCTTCTCGACCCCGAGATTCGGGGGGGCCGCCTCGATCAGCCGCGAGGAGGAGTAGACGACGTCGCCGGGGGTGAACACGATCTCCCCGCCGTAGCTCTCCAGGGTGTCGATCTCTTCCTGGGTCCGGGGCGGCACGCCCTCGGAGAAATACTCGTAGCCCTTGGCGAAGTAGTCGGGCTGCAGGTACTTGATGTGCGCGATCGGGGTGGCGTTGGGGTCGATGATGACGTAGTCGACCATCTCGAGCGCGGCCAGGTTGGCGGCGCGCAGCTCCTGCGGCACGTAGGGCCGGAAGGCCGCCTTGGTCGCGTGCTCGTCGGCGGTCAGGCTCGCGACGAGGAGGTCCGCCTTCTCCTTGGCGTACATCAGGTGCCGCAGGTGGCCGGGATGGACGATGTCGAACATCCCGTGGCACATGATCACGCTCTTGGCGCGGGGCCGCGGGCCGATGGCGACGGCCAGCTCCTCGAGCGTCTTCACCTTCTGCCGGTAGTCGGCCTTCATCGGGCGAGATGCTCGAACCAGGTTCGGGTGGCCGCTTCGATCTTCTCGGGGGTCCACAGGGGGGCCGCTCTCCACTCCTCGATCTGGCCGAGCATCGCGGCGACCCCGTCCGGGAACGACACCTCGGGTTTCCACCCGAGGGCGCGCTGGATGCGCCCCACGTCGGCCCACGTGCAGTCGGGCTCGCCCGGGCGCTTCGGCACGTGCACCACATCGCCCCCCATCAGCTCGATGAGCCGGTTGATGGTCTGGGGATCGCCCGCGCCCAGGTTGAAGACCTGGCCGCTCTCCGCGGATTCGGCGGCCATGAGATAGGCCCGGGCCACGTCGGTCACGTACACGAAGTCCCGCCGCTGGGAGCCGTCCCCGACCACCGTGAAGGGCTTGCCGTGGAGCTTCTGGGCCAGGAAGACCCCGAACACCGCGCCGTAGGCTCCGGTGGTGCGCACGCGCGGCCCGTACACGTTGAACATGCGGATCGAGATCACGGGCAGCCGGTACACCTGGCCCCAGTGCAGCGCCGCGCTCTCCCCCAGGTACTTGCTGAGCGCGTAGGGGTACTCCGGCCGGATGGGCGCCTGCTCCGTGGTCGGCAGCTCGGTGGCCATCCCGTAGCAGGAGGACGACGCGGCGTAGACGAACTTGCGGACCCCCGCGTGACGGGACGCCTCCAGGACCGCGAGGGTGCCGTTCACGTTGGCCCGCATGTACTCGAGCGGCCGCTCGATCGAGGGGACGATGTCCCCGATGCCGCCGAAGTGGAAGACGTGGTCCGCGCCCTTGAACAGGCGGGAATCCGCCGTCACCGTGCACATGTCGATCTCGTGGAACTCCACGCGCGGCTCGCGCCGGTGCTGCGCGAGGTTCTCGGCCCGGCCGGTCGCCAGATTGTCGATCACCACGACCGAGTAGCCCCGGGCGACCAGCAGATCGACCATGTGGCTGCCGATGAACCCCGCCCCCCCGGTGACGACGGCGCGCGGCATCGCTCAGGCCAGCCCGGACGCCTGGATTGTCTTGACGTTGTAGTACCGGACGTCGTTCAGGGGATCCGGGATGCGCCCGGTCCGGAAGGCCGCGCACAGATCCACCACCGCGTCCTCGATGGTCCGCTGGGGGGTCCAGCCGAGCTCACGCTTGATCCTCTCGGAGGACACGTGATACGAGCGCGTGTCGTTGCTCGGCACCGTCTCCATCGTGATGGGACCGAGCTGCGGCATCTCGCGGCTCACGATGCCCCGCACCAGCTCGCCGAGCTGGGCCACCGTGTGGTTCTGATAGGCCGCGTTGAAGGTCTTGCCCGCGATCATGTCCGCGGGCATGTCGAGCAGCTCCACGTAGAGGTCGCTGATGTCCTCGATGTGAATGTTCGGGCGCTTCTGGGCGCCGCCGAAGATGGTGATGCGCCGCTGGTTGACCGCGAGGCTGGTGAGGATGTTGACGGTCAGGTCCAGCCGCTGCCGGGGCGAATACCCGCAGACGGTGGCGGGACGGATGATCACGGTGGTGAACTCGGGGGCCTGGTAGCGAAGCAGGATGGGCTCGCACATGCCCTTGTACTTGTTGTAGTCGGTGAGCGGCACGAGCGGGTGGTCCTCGGTGACGTCGGGGGCGTCGCTCACCCCGTAGACGCTCGAGGTCGAGGCGTAGACGAACCGGCGGGCGCCCGCCCGGCGCGAGATGCCGACCAGCGGCTCGAAGCAGTCGTAGTTGATCGAGCGGCTCAGCCCCGGGTTGAGCTCGAAGCTCGGGTCGTTCGAGATGCAGGCGAGGTGGATCACCGAGTCCACTCCCGCGGTGACCTTGGCGAGGGCCTTCTCGTCCCGGATGTCCGCCTTCACCAGCTCGAGGGCCGGGTGCTTCGGGAGCACGTCGGTGCCGAACAGGAAGAGATCGATGACCCGGACCCGGTAGTCCCGGGCCAGGAGCTTCGGGACGAGCACCGCCCCGACGTATCCCCCGCCGCCGGTCACGAGCACCGTCGG
>CAMLFJ010000127.1 GCA_946479205.1 uncultured bacterium
GTATCCGCTCGGCTCGCCTGCGGCTGCGCCTCGCACTACCATGGCCGGGTCTCCCCGAGCTTCAGGACCCAGGCGCGCGAGGGGTCGATGCCGCGGCGCCCGATGTCGGCGAGCATCCGCGCCGGCGGCTCGTCGAGCGGCTCGTCGGCCAGGTCGAACGTGCCCCAGTGCATGGCGACCATCGTACGCGCGTCGAGGTCCACGAAGGCCTGCACCGCCTGCTCGGGGGTCGTGTGTACCCGCTTCATGATCTCGGGTGGCAGGTAGGCGCCGATCGGCAGCGCGGCCACGTCGAAGGGCCCGAGGCGCCGCCCGATCTCCTTGAAGCCGGCGAAGTACCCGGTGTCACCCCCGTGGTAGAAGCGCCGCTCCCGGCCCAGAACGGCCCACGAGGCCCAGAGGCGGCGGCTCCCGTCCCAGAGCGAGCGCTGGGAGAAATGCTGGGCGGGCGTGCACACGAAGCGCACGCCGCGATGCTCGTGCGCCTGCCACCAGTCGAGCTCCACCACGCGGGGCATGCCGTTGGCCTCGAACCAGGCCTTCAGGCCGAGCGGCACCAGGAAGAAAGGATCGTGGGTCGCGGCGAGACGCTTCACGGTGGACAGATCGAGATGGTCGTAGTGGTCGTGCGAGATCGTCACCACGTCGATCCGCGGGAGGGCATCGAAGGCGACCCCGGGCGCATTGAGCCGTCGGGCCCCGATCCACGACGTGGGTCCGGCCCGCTCGCCCCAGTTGGGGTCCGTGAGCACGCTGAGGCCGTCCACCTGGACCAGCAGGGTCGCGTGCCCGACCCACGTGATGCTCCGCGGTGAGGGTTGCGCCCGCAGGGCCGCTCCGTCATTGGCGACGCGCGGAGCCTCGAACGTGCGGGGCGCGGTGAGGCTGTCCCACATCCGCCGCGCGATGAAGCTCCAGCGGGTCCAGCCGGACGGCCGGGTGAACTCGGGATCGAGATTGCGGAACCCGCCGGCCACGTGATGGAGCGGCTGCCCCGGCAGGGGCTCGGTCCCGGGGCTCGCGCAGGCGACCAGGAGGAGGACCGACGGGACGACGGCGACGGCTCGCGGGCGCACTCTGGCCGAAGTCTACCCCGGCCCCGCCGCGAGCGTAAAGGTTCCTAGGCCGACCGCGCGCCCGCCTTCGCGCCGTTCGTGCCCGCGACGGGCAGGAGGCCCAGCAGCCGGAGGCGCTTGCGCAGCGTGTTCCGGTTGATGCCGAGCAGCTTCGCGGCCTTGAGCTGATTGCCGCCGCAGAGCTCGAGAGCGTGGCGCAGCAGCGGTAGCTCGACCCGGGCCATCACGGTCCGGTAGAGCCGGCCCCCATCGGCCTGCGCCTCAATCACGAGCGACGGGAGCGTGCTGCTCACGAGCTCGTCGAAGCTTTCGGTCCCCGGCCTCGCGCTCATGCACTTCTCGCGCAGCAAGGGCTGTGCCCGGATCGGCCGGGTACGAAATCAAGGGCTTAGGCGGGCGCCCACGCGATCGGCCAGGCCGCATTGCTCACGGCCTAATCACGCAGCCTCAATCCTGGGCAGGAAGAAATGACGGCTGCACGCGCGCAGACGCGTCACGCCGAGACCGCGGCGGCGACCACACCCTTGGCCTCGAGGTGAGCGCCGACGCGGAGCACCTGCGCCTCGCGGAAGGGCGCCCCCACGAGCTGCACGCCCAGCGGCAGCGAACCCGGACGGACGACCGGCACCGACAGCACCGGAAGACCGATGAAGGACAGCGGCTGCGTGTAGACGCCCAGATGGGCTCGGGTCAGAACCTCAACGCCGTCCAGCACAATCCGCTCCTGGCCGATGCGCGGGGCCGGGCACGGCGTCGTCGGCGCGAGGAGCACGTCCACGTCATGGAAGAGCTGCGCGGCGCGCGCCCGATACCAGGACCGGAACCGTTGCGCCTGGAGGTAGGCCGCCGCGGGCACCAGGGCGCCCGCCAGGAAGCGGTCCCGGGTGAACGGGTCGAAATCCTCGGGCCGTCGCTTGAGATCGGCCAGGTGGAGGTTCGCTCCTTCCGACGCGGTCATGATCATGGCCGCGGCGCGCGCCCGATGCGCCTCCGGGATCGCAACCCGCCGCGTCACGCCGAGCGCCGCCGCGACCTGCTCCACCGCCGCGAACGCCTCGGGCTCGCCGCCACGGGCGAAGTAGCCGTCGAGCACCGCGATCCGCAACCCATCCGCTCCCGCGCCGAGGCCCGGGAGGCACGCCTCCGCGGGAAGGGTGCAGCAGACTGGATCCTCCGGATCGGGCCCGTGCATCACGTCGAATGCCGCGGTGACATCGCGTACCGACCGCCCGAGCGTTCCCACGTGGTCGAAGCTGCCCGCGAAGAGCGTGCAGCCCGCCCGTGATACGCGGCCATACGTCGGCTTGAGTCCGAAGACCCCGCAGAGCGCCGCGGGGACCCGCACCGAGCCGTTGGTGTCCGAGCCGAGAGCCAGCGGGACGAGCCCCGCGCCCACCGCGGCGCCCGAGCCGCCCGAGGAGCCGCCCGAGACACGCGCTCCGTCGTGCGGGTTGCGCACGGGGCCGTAGTGCGAGTTCTCCCCGGTGAAGCCGTAGGCGTACTCATCCATGCCGAGTGCCCCCACCAGCACCGCCCCGGCGCTCCGGAGCGCGGCCACCGCCGCCGCGTCGCGCCGGGCGGGCGGCCGCTCCCGGTTGATCTTGGAGCCGGCCAGCGTCGTGATACCCGCCACGTCGAAGAGGTTCTTGACCGCGAAGGGCAACCCGGCCAGCGGACCCGGATCGCGGCCGGCCGCGATCGCCGCGTCCACCCGATCCGCGTCGGCCCACGCGTGCTCGGCCAGCACGGTGCTGAACGCGTTGATCGCGGGACCGCGGGCCGCGACCCGGGCGAGGGCAGCTTCCGCCACTTGCCGCGCGCTCACCCGGCCCGCGCGAACCGCACCCGCGAGCCCGAGCCCGTCGGACCCGATGTACTCGGCCCGGGACATCTCGGCACTCACGGGCGGAACACCGGCCCAGCCTCGACGTCGTCCGAGAGCGGGAATTCCATCACGAGCGCCGCCATCGCGAGCAGGCCCGCGGTGAACTGGATCACCCCCGGTCGATGCTCGGCCGCGATCGGCAGGCCGACCCGCTTCGCAGTCTCGTCCACGTACGCGCCCAGCTCCGCCGCAGTCGCGTTCTCGGTCATCACGCCTCTCCTCGAATGACCCACATCCTAGAACTTTCGTAGATGGGCGGGCGGGAGCCCAAGAAGCCGTCGCCGCGCCGTGGCCCACAGCGCCTGGACCGTGGCCTGGAGCGCGGGCGCCGACGGACAGAGCAGCCGGGCCAGCACGCCGCCACGCCCGAGCGTGGTCACGCCGACCCGTCCGGCATTCCCCACCGCGTAGACGTTCAGCTGGAGCGCCCGCGCGAGATCCGGCCACCCCTCGCCGGCCGGGCGAAGGGCCAGAAACGTCGCCGCGTAGCCGAAGCCCTCCGTGGCGCCCAGGCCGTCGCGCGTCGGGCGGCCCTCCAGGATCGCGCGCTCGCGCAGCAGGAATCCGGTCTCGTCGCGGACGACCAGGCTGCTGTCCAGCAGGTCGAAGCCCCAGGCCTCGCCGCGCGCGGCGCGCCCCGTGGCCCAGGCCTCGAGGTAGAAAAGCGTGGCATCCGCGGCCAGCCGGATATCGGTGGTCTGCCGGAGCCGCGCGCCCGGCGACGGAATCAGGTGATCGGGCAGCCACTCGAGCGCGGCCCCGGCTCCCACGTCGATGGTGACCCGCTGGACCGCGGTGGGACCCGGGCTCCGGTAGACCCGCGTGGCCGACGGGGTGGACAGGCAGACCCGGCTCCCGGGCCCGAGCACGATGTCGGTCTCGAGGCGATCGCCCGCGAGCAGGCCGCCCGTCGGATTCAGAAGCAGCAGCGTGGCGACGCCGTCGCCGTCGAGATCCATCGGCTCGAGCGCCTGCAGCGGCAGCGTGAAGCGCCGCCCGGTGAGCACGGTGCGCCCGCCCCGGGCCTCGAACGCCAGGTGCAGGCGCCCATCCCGGCCGGTACGGCCGGACGCGCCCCTCGGCTCAGGGCTCGAAGAGCAGGTCGCGTCGGATCCAGGAGACCACGGCGTCGACGCCGATGCCCTCCCGGAGATTGGTGAAGACAAACGGACGTTCTCCTCGCATGCGCTTGGCGTCGCGCTCCATCACCCCGAGATCGGCGCCCACGTACGGCGCGAGGTCGATCTTGTTGATCACCAGGAGATCGGAGCGCATGATCCCCGGTCCCCCCTTGCGGGGGATCTTCTCCCCCTGGGCCACGTCGATCACGTAGATCGTGGCGTCCACCAGCTCCGGGCTGAACGTCGCGGCGAGATTGTCGCCGCCGCTCTCCACGAACAGCAGCTCGAGCCCGGGAAATCGCCCCATCAGCGCGTGGACCGCCTCCAGGTTCACCGAGGCGTCCTCGCGGATGGCGGTGTGCGGGCAGCCGCCCGTCTCCACCCCCACGACCCGGTCGGCCGGGAGCGCGCCGCGCCGGATGAGGAACTGAGCGTCCTCCTGCGTGTAGATCTCGTTCGTCATCAACTCAATATCTAGATGGTCTCGCAGCCGCAGCGACAGCGTCTCCACCAGGGCGGTCTTGCCCGAGCCCACCGGCCCGCCGATGCCGATCTTGAGCGGCCGGGGCATCGCGCTCATGAGCGGAACAGGCGCGCGTCGAGGCGCTCGTGGAGCATGCCCTGGATGTCGAGGCCGGGCGTGAAGCTCCAGAGGTCGGCGGGCGGCCGCGCGGCCGCCTCGCGCGCCACCCGCTCGATCACCGGGTGGAGGCTCCACAGGACGGCCTGCCCTTCGAGCTGGCCCATGGGCAGGAGCCGGAGGGCCGCGCCCACCAGCAGCGCGGTCGTCGAGTACAGGAACGCGGTGACCGCAGCCTCCACGTCCCAGCCGAGCGTGCCCGCGACCATGCCGAACGCCACCGCGTGGTGGCCGGGCGCGCGTTGCGCGTTGACCTCGTCGAGGTAGGCGACGAGCCGGGGCTCGCCGATCAGCGCGCCGGCCACGCGCAGGGTCTGCCGTCCCATCTGCCGGCTCCCCTCCCGGAACTCCTTCACGACCTTCATCGCTTCGAGCGCGTCGTCCAGACGGCGGCACGCGTCGAGATCGCCGCGATCGAGCGCCCGCAGCGCGCCGGCCGCGGCGGTGGCATCGCAGGGGCCGGCCGCTCCCTCGAGCTGGGTCAGCAGGAAGCGCTCGAGCCCGTCCCGGTCCCGCACGATTCCGGCCTGGCAGTAGTGCTCGAGTCCGAACGAGTGGGCATAGCCGCCGGTGGGAAAGGCGCTGTCCGCGAAGTGGAGCAGCGAGACCAGCCGCGGATCAGCCATCGCCCCCTCCGTGGAGCGGCGAGTAGACCGCCTCGCGGCGCTCCCAGCGAACGCCGAGCCGCCTCACGAGATCCTCCATCGCGGTGTCGTCGGGGACCACCAGCGTGTCGCCGTCCGCGCCCATCGAGAAGTGCCGGTTGCCCACGTCGAAGGCGATGCGCACCGCCGCCTCGTAGCTCTCGGGAAAGAGCACGAGCACCGGCTCGGGCCGGGCTTCCACCGCCAGGTACCAGCCCTCCTCCACCGCGAGCACGTCGCCGGGCTCCAGCACGGTGCCGGTGGGTAGCGCGAGGGCAACCTCGCGGCCGGCCGTGGTCACCGCGCGCTTCCGCGTCCAGCGCCGCTCCTCCCAGGTCAGGCGGAGCGTGTCCCGCGCCTTGCCCGCCACCGCCGCCGCGTCCACCGGAACCGGCGCCTCGGTGATCAGCCGCATCGCGCTAGAACAGGAAGTAGCGCTGCGCCATCGGCAGCACGCGCGCGGGCTCGCACGTGAGCGCCTGGCCGTCGGCCCGCACCTCGTAGGTCTCGGCGTCCACCTCCATGCGCGGGAGGTAGCTGTTGTTCACCATCGCCGCCTTGGTGAGCCCGCGGCAGCCCCGCACGACGGCGGTGCGCTTCCGGAGGCCCAGGCGCGCGGCCACTCCGTCCTCGGCCGCCGCGCGGGAGAGGAAGGTCAGCGAGGTGGACGACACCGCGGCGCCGTAGGCCGCGAACATCGGCCGGTACCGGACCGGCTGGGGCGTGGGGATGGACGCGTTGGGATCGCCCATGGCCGCCACCGCGATCAGGCCGCCCTTGAGCACCAGCTCCGGCTTGACCCCGAAGAACGCGGGCTTCCAGATCACGAGGTCGGCGAGCTTCCCCGCCTCGATCGAGCCCACCTCGTGGGCGATACCGTGGGCGATGGCCGGGTTGATCGTGTACTTGGCCACGTAGCGCTTGGCGCGGGTGTTGTCGTGGCGGCCGTCGCCGGGCAGGGCGCCGCGCTGGGCTTTCATCTTGTGGGCGGTCTGCCAGGTGCGGGAGACGACCTCCGCGATGCGCCCCATCGCCTGCGAGTCGGACGACAGCATGCTGATCGCGCCAAGGTCGTGGAGCACGTCCTCGGCCGCGATGGTCTCGGCGCGGATACGCGACTCCGCGAAGGCCAGGTCCTCCGGGATCTTCGCGTTGAGGTGGTGGCAGACCATCAGCATGTCGAGATGCTCGTCCATGGTGTTCACCGTGAACGGCATCGTGGGGTTCGTCGACGACGGCAGACAGTTGGCCTCGCCCACCACGCGGATGATGTCGGGGGCGTGTCCGCCGCCCGCGCCCTCCGTGTGATAGGTGTGGATCGTCCGGCCCTTGAACGCGCGGATCGAGTCCTCGACGAAGCCCGCCTCGTTCAACGTGTCGGTGTGAATCGCCACCTGGATGTCCATCTCCTCGGCCACCGAGAGCGCCGCGTCGATCGCGGCGGGGGTGGTCCCCCAGTCCTCGTGGAGCTTGAGCCCGATCGCGCCCGCCTCGATCTGCTCCCGCAGCGGCTCGGGCCGCGAGGCGTTGCCCTTGGCGAGGAAGCCCAGGTTGATCGGGAAGGCCTCCGCAGCTTCCAGCATGCGATGGATGTTCCAGGCTCCCGGCGCGCAGGTGGTGGCCGCGGTGCCGGTCGCGGGTCCGGTGCCGCCGCCGATCAGGGTGGTGAGCCCGGCGGAGAGCGCCTCGTCCACCAGCTGCGGACAGATGAAGTGGATGTGGCTGTCGATGGCACCGGCGGTGACGATGCGCCCTTCCCCCGCGATCACCTCGGTGGAGGCGCCGATCACCATGCCCGCGGTCACCCCCGCCATGATGTCCGGGTTGCCCGCCTTCCCGATGGCCGCGATGCGGCCGCCCCGGATGCCGATGTCCGCCTTCACGATGCCCCAGTGATCGAGGATCAGGGCATTCGTGATCACGAGATCCAGCACGCCCTCACCCGCGGTGGCGCGCGCGGACTGGCCCATGCCGTCGCGAATGACCTTGCCGCCGCCGAACTTCACCTCGTCGCCGTAGGACGTGAAGTCGCGCTCGATCTCGATCAGCAGATCCGTGTCGGCCAGACGCACCCGGTCCCCGACCGTCGGGCCATAGAGGTCGGCGTACTGCCGCCGGGGCAGACGCAGGCTCACGCGCCGCCCCCGAGGAAGCCGCCGGCCTGCGCGCGCTTCACGCTCGCGGCCCGGCCCGGGGCGCCCGCGGATCCATCCGTGAGCGCATTGAGGCCGTGAACCTCGCGGGCGCCCGCCAGCTCCACCAGGGTCACCACCTTCTCGTCTCCGGGCTCGAAGCGCACCGCGGTCCCCGCCGGCACGTTGAGCCGCATCCCGAAGGCCTTCTCACGATCGAAGCGCAGTCCACGGTTCACCTCGAAGAAATGAAAGTGCGACCCCACCTGGATCGGCCGATCCGCGGTATTCGCCACCGTGACCTGCACGGTCCGCCGCCCCACATTCGCCTCGATGTCACCCTCGCCAAGCAGGTACTCGCCGGGAATCATGGCCCCTCCCGCAA
>CAMLFJ010000128.1 GCA_946479205.1 uncultured bacterium
CACTTCGCGGCCCAGCTCGGGCGCGCGCGGATCAATCCGCCCGACCTCTACGCGCTGCCCCTCTGGGACTAGGCGCGCGCCCCCCGCAAGGCGCGGGTGCCCGCCGCGTCCACCTTGAAGGTCCCCGGCTCGAGGACCACGCCGTGCTCGCGGCGCGCGTAGGCGAGCGTGATCTTCTCGTTGCGCGCGTCCACGGCCACCCGCTCGGGGTCGCGGGTGAAGGGATCGCCGAAGCCGCCGCCGCCCGGCTGCTCGTGCAGGATCACGTCGCCGCGCTTCAAGATCACCGCGAACTTCGCCGGCATCGCCCGCGCCTCGGTGTCCGGGTTGAGCACGTTCCGGGTTCCCCGCGCGGGCCCGCCGCCGTCGAGGCCGTAGGGGAGAAAGCGCATGCGGTCGGAGCGGAGCTGGAGGGTGGCCTCGTCGTTGAGCAACGTATAGCGGCGGCGCAGGCCGAGGCCGCCGCGGAAGCGGCCGGCCCCGCAGGAGTCGGGCACGAAGCCGTACTCGTCGATGCGGATCGGATGCTGCGCCTCCAGCACCTCCACCGGGGTGTTGGACATGTTCTGCGACGGGTTGGTCACCGCCTCCATGCCGTCCTTGTCCGGGCGGCCGCCCCAGGCCCCGGTGATCATGTCCACGATCACGAACGGACGCCGGTCCGCGGTCTGCCCGCCGATCGAGAGCACGGTGTTGCCGCCCTCGCCCGCCGCGGGCACGCGGTCGGGCAGGGCCTGGGCCAGCGCGCCGAGCATCACGTCGAGCATCCGGTAGCCGGTCAGCGCGCGCGCCGCGCAGGCGCCGGGCAGGTGCGGGTTCAGGATGCTGCCCTCGGGGGCGATCACGTCGATGCAGCGGAACACCCCCGCGTTGTTGGGCACGTCCTGGCGGAGCACCGAGCGGACCGAGAGGTACGTGCACGACTTGGTGAAGGAGAGCGTGGAGTTGAGCGCGGCCTTCACCTGGGGCGAGCTGCCCGTCCAGTCGCAGGTGAGATGCCCGTCGGCGTGCACGGTGATCGCCACCCGGAGCGGGACCGGCTCGTCGCTGAGCCCGTCGCTGTCCAGGTGATCGGTGAAGGAATAGGTGCCCCGCGGCCAGCGCGCGATCTCGGCGCGGGTGAGGCGCTCCGCGTAGTCGAGCAGCTCCGCGGTGTAGCGGCGGACCTCGTCGCGCCCGTAGCGGGCGTAGAGCCGGCCCAGCTCGCGCTCGCCCACCTTGCAGGCCGCGTACTGGGCGCCCAGGTCCCCGAGCACGCGATCGGGCACGCGCACGTTCTTCTCGATGATGCGGCGGACCGAGCGGCTCATGGTGCCGCCCTCGTAGAGCTTGATCGGGGGCAGGCGCAGCCCCTCCTGGTAGATCTCGGTGGAGTCGCTCGCGTTGGAGCCGGGCACCCGGCCGCCCATGTCGGTCTGGTGGCCGATCACCACCGCGAAGGCCTCGACCTCGCCGTCCCGGAAGATCGGCATGAAGAGGAAGACGTCGGGGATGTGCATCCCGCCCTGGTAGGGATCGTTCATGGCCACCACGTCGCCGGGCCGGAGGTCCCCGGTGAACTCGGCGAGCACGCTCGCCATCGCGTCGGGGATCGCGCCCAGGTGCTGGGCGATGGTCTTGGCCTGCGCGATCATGCGGCCGCGCGCGTCGCACAGGGCGGCCGAGTAGTCCATCACGTCCTTGATGATCTCGGAGCGCGCGGTGCGGATGACCGTGTAGGCCATCTCGTCCACGATCGAGTCGAGCGCGCTCTTCATGACGGCCAGCGTGATGGGATCGATCATGCGTCCTCTCCGAGCGTGATCACCAGGTTGTCCACCGCGTCGCGGCGGACCGCCGCGCCGGGCGGCACCACCACCGTCGAGTCGTAGCTCTCCACGATCAGCGGCCCGGCCAGGCCCGCCGGGGTGATCGCCTCGCGGGCCAGCACCGGCGTCTCGACCGCCGGCGCGCGCCGGGCGAAGGACACGAGCCGGGTCGCCGGCGGCGCCGGCGCGCCCGCCGCCACCCGGATCGTCCGGAAGTCGAGGCGGCTCGCCCGGATTCCGGTCGCCACCACGCGCACGTTGACCAGCTCGAGCGCCTCGTCGCTCGCGTAGCCGTAGGTCGCGGTGTACTCGCGCGCGAACGCCTCGCGCAGCGCGGGAAGACCCTCCGGCGCGACCCGGCCGCCCGGGATCGCGATCACGAGCTCGGAGGACTGGCCCACGTAGCGGAGATCGGCCTGGGCGTCTAGGCGCACCTGCGCGGGCGGATAGCCCTCCTGGGCGAGGGTGGCGAGCGCTTCCTGGGTCATCTCGTCGAGCCGCGCGTTCACCCGGTCCACCGCGAGGCCGTCGAGCGGGCCGCCCGCCGCGCGGACGAAGTGGTGCTGGACGTCGCTGGCCAGCATGCCGACCGCGGTGAACACGCCCGGGGAGACCGGCACGAGCACCCGGCGGATATCGAGCGCGCGGGCCACGTCGCCCGCGTGGACCGGGCCGCTGCCCCCGAAGGCCACCAGCGTGAAGTCGCGCGGGTCGCGCCCGCGCTCGATGGTGACCGAGCGGATCGCGCGCGCCATGTTGGCGTTGGCGACCTCCCGGATCCCGTGCGCGGCGTCCTCCACCGAGAGGCCGAGCGGCTCCGCGACGTGGGCCCGGATCGCGGCGCGCGCCCGCTCCGCGTCGATCCGGAGCTCGCCGCCCGCCAGGTAGGCCGGGTTCAGGAAGCCCAGGGCCACGTTGGCGTCGGTGACGGTGGGCCGGGCGCCGCCGAGGGCGTAGCACGCCGGGCCGGGATACGCGCCGGCCGACTCCGGGCCGACCCGCAGGAGCCCGCCGTCGTCGATGTGCGCGATGGACCCGGCGCCCGCCCCGACCTCCGCGATGTCGATGGCGGGAACCTTCAGCATGTAGCCCCCCGCCTTGATGAAGCGGCTCGACGTGCTGAGGCCCTCGCGGAACTCGTACTCGGTGGTGAGCGAGACGCGCCCGTCCTCCACGAGGGCGGCCTTGGCGGTGGTGCCGCCCATGTCGAAGGCGATGAGGTTCGGGGTGTCGGCGATAGGGCCGAGCCGGGCCGCGCCCGCCACGCCCGCCGCCGGTCCCGACCCCACCGCGAACACCGGGCGCTCGGCCGCGGCGGACGCGCCCACCACGCCGCCGTTCGAGGCGACCACCAGCAGCGGCGCCTCGACGCCGATCCCCCGCAGGCCCGCCGCGAGATTGGCCAGGTAGCGGCGCATCACCGGCAGGAGGTAGGCGTTCACCACCGTGGTGCTGGTCCGCTCGTACTCCTTGATCTCGGGCAGCACGCGGTAGGACGCGGTGACGTCGAGGGTGGGGAAGCGCGCGGTCAGCAGGGACTCGGCCAGGCGCTCGTGGACGGGATTCACGTAGCTGTTGATGAAGCTGATCGCCACCACGTCGGTGCCGTCGGCCACGAGGCGCTCCGCGGCGGCGAGCAGCCCCTCGCGGTCGAGCGGGCGGACGATCGCGCCGTCGGCCGCGATCCGCTCGTCGACCTCCAGGCGGTGCCGGCGCTCGACCAGGGGCTCCGGCTTCTCCCACGTGAGGTCGAAGAGATCGGGCGTGCGCACGCGCCCGATCTCCAGCACGTCGCGGAAGCCCCGCGTGGTCAGGAGGCCGACGCGCGCGCCCTTCTTCTGCAGGATGGTGTTGGAGGCCACCGTGGTCCCGTGCACGACCTCCACCACCGTCGCGGGCGGGACGCCCGCCGCGCGCAGGAGCGCGTCGAGCCCGCGCACCACCGCGAGGCCGGGATCCTCGGGGGTGGAGGACACCTTGCTGACCCGCAGGGTGCCGTCGGCCAGGCGCAGGACGAGGTCGGTGAAGGTGCCGCCGATGTCCACGCCGACGCGCGCGCTCATGGGTCCGATCGCAGGCGGCCGGTGAGCACGGTGACCGCGGTCCCGCCCACCCGCACGCGCGTGGCGTGCCCGGCCGACGCGGCGAGCTCCACCTGAAGTCGCCCGGGGCGGCCGAGCCCGTCGCCCTGCTCGGCGGTGAACACCACGCGCCCGTCGGCGGCGGGGAGCGCGCCCGCCTCGAGCAGCCAGACCCCGAGGGAGGAGTGCACGGAGCCGGTCACGATGTCCTCCGGGATGCCGTAGTGCGGGGCGAAGAAGCGGCAGTGGCTGCGCGAGCCGGGGTCCACCGTCTCGCGCGAGACCACGCAGACCCCGCGCGCGTGCTGCGGCGCGCGCACCGCGGCCAGACGGCGCATGTCGGGCTCGAGCGCCCGCAGCGCGGCGAGGTCGCGCGCGGGGAGGAGCAGATCCTGGTCGGGCGTCACCGCGGGGCGCGCCCAGCCGCCCACCGCGGCCCGGGGCAGGCCGAGCGCGTCCAGGATCTCCCCCAGGTCGCCCTCGAAGGTGCGGCACGCGGGGAGCGGCGGCTCGAGCCACATCAGCGCGCGGCCGGCTCCGCGCTCGATGTCCACGCGCAGCAGCCCCGCCGGCGTGCCGTAGGTGACGCGATCGCCCGGGAGGCGGCCGCTCTCGAGCAGCGCGTGCGTGCCGCAGAGCGTGGTGTGGCCGGAGTAGCCGACCTCGCGCTTCGGGGTGAACATGCGGAGCCCCCAGTCCGCCCCGGGCTGCGTCGCGGCGGAGACGAACGCGGTGCCCGGCACCAGCATCTCGGCGGCGATCCGCTGCATGGCGGCCGCGTCGAGGCGGTCGGCGTCCAGCACCGCCGCGGCGGGATTGCCGGCGAAGGGCCGCTCCGTGAAGATGTCGGCCTGGATGATCGCGACGGAGCCGCTCACGGCCGGATGCGCTCGCGCAGGCGCCGGGCCTGGCGGCCGAGGGCGCGGGTGGACCACACGGTGCCGAGCGAGTGGACCATCAGGCCGTACACGCGCGCGCGGGGCACCTTCAGCGTGATGGCCGGATCGAGCCAGTTGGGCGAGGCGGCCAGCAGGTCGAGGGTCCGGAGCCCGATCAGGAGCGGCCACGCGCAGGCCAGCCGCATCCGGGCCTCGCGCCGCGGGATCGCGAAGGTGTACTGCCAGGCGGCCTCGTAGTGATCGAGCGCGGTGTGGAGCCACTCGCCGAGGAGCGGGCGCGCGGCCGCCGCGCGGCCCGGGTCCAGCAGGTCGTGCGGCTCGAGGCCCCACCGGGCCAGGTCCTGGCGGGGCAGGTAACACCGGCCCTGGCGCAGGTCGCGGGGCACGTCGCGCAGCACGTTGGTGAGCTGCAGGCCCTTGCCGAAGCGCGTGCCGAGCGCGCGCATGCGCGACAGGTCCCAGCGCGCGAGGCGCGGACGATGGGCCACGTGCACCTCGGTCCAGAACTCGCCCACGCAGCCGGCCACCAGGTAGGTGTAGCGGTCGAGGTCCTCGCGGGTCTCGAGCGCGGCCAGCTTGCCCTCGTCCTCCCCCGGGAAGACGCGCAGGTCCTGGATCTGCCCCTCGATGATCGTGTCGAGGACCGCCTGCACCCGCGCGCGGTCGGCGGGCGGGAGGGCGCGGTAGGCGGCCAGGCACTCGGGCAGCCGCTCCAGCAGCGCGCGCTCGGCGGGCAGCGCCTGCGAGGCGGCGGTGGCGCTCGCGACCGAGCGGACGGGGTCAGCGTCGGGTGCGACGAGCGCGGCGCGCAGGGCTTCCAGGTGGGCGATGCGCGAAGGCCGGTCGATGAGCCGGGTATCCGCGATGGTGTCCGAGGCGCGCGCGAACAGGTAGGCGAGCCCGATGGTCGGGCGCACCGACGCGGGGAGGACGGCGAGCGAGAGATAGAAGGATCGGCTGACCCGCCGGAGAAGCGCGGCGGTGAGATCGCTACCGGGCACGGCGGCTAGTCGAGATCGAGCGGATTGAGGGGACGGCCCGGCATGTCCTTGGCCTTCTTGATCCCCTCCTTGAACATCTTGTCCAGGATCTGCGGTTTCTTCTCCTGCGCCTTCAGCTCTTCCTTGAAGCGCTCGGCCCGGCGGGCCTCGGCGCCCTTGAGCGAGGCGAGGGCGTCGTCGAGCCCGAGCCCGGACTTCGCCCGGGGCGCCGGCTCGTGCGCGATGACCGCCTCCAGGGCCGGATCGATGGTGAGGCGCCCGTCGCAGCAGGGACACGTGACCTTGAATTCCGCCATGGCCCCGAGACTACCAGAAAACAAGATGGGCAGAAAACCCGGGGGAGGGCTCAGCGGCGGCGCAGGCGGGCCTCGAAGCCGGGCAGGATGGCCTTGAAGAAGGCGTTCTGGACGAGGCCGAGGACGGTCTCGATGATGCCCGCGTTGGGGTTCTCGAGGGGCCCGGAGACCTCGACGCGCGTCGCGACCTCGTCCCGCGGGCGGTTCTGCAGCACGCGCGCGACTCCGCCCACCACGCCTTCGTAGACCTTGCGGAGCACGTTCTTGTCGCGATCCTGCCGCGAATCGTAGACCGTCATGTCCTGGAAGAGCGGCTTGACGTAGCCGGTCATCCCGCGGTCGCGGACCGAGAGCTCCGAGTACATCGAGAACCGCCCGGCGGTCACGTCGAAGTTGCCGTAGGCCCGCAGCATGTCGTTCATCGTCTTGAGATCGGTCTCCTGGATCTCCACCGCCAGGTCGAAGTCGGGGCCCGGACGGGCCGGACGCAGCTTGAAGTCCGCGCTCGCCGGCCCGTTGCCCATGAACTTGCCGGTCAGCTTGGCGTGCGAGGTTTCCCCGCTCGGCAGGCTGCTCAGGTTGGTGAGGGTCATGGAGGTATCGTTCAGGAAGACGCGATAGGTCGGGTTGACCGCCTTGTTGACGAAGCCGAAGTTGCTGCGGACGACGTCCAGGCGGTCCACCCGGAACATCAGGCCCGGATCCTGGGCCTGATCCGCGGCCTTCACCGTCTCGCGCGCCACCGCCTTGCCCACTCCCGCCATCTGGGGGGTGTGCACGTAGTCGACGTGGACCCCGTCCACCGTCGCGTTCCAGAGCTTCACCGACTTGAACCGGGGAGCGATCTCGACCTCGCCGTACGCGGCGAGGGTGCCCTTGTCCATCGCCACGTTGTAGCGGTTGGTGATGGGCTTGAAGTAGTCGAGCTCGATGCGGTCGAGCTTGATGTCGGTCATGAAGGCGGCGTGGGGCTCGGCGAGGAAGTCGGCCCAGCCGGTGGCGCTGACCGAGCCGCCCTCGAACACGCGCGCGGTGAGACTCAGCGGCGAGGGATACACGCCGACCTCGGAGTGCACGTTGCGGATATTGGAGGCCTCGAGCTCGAGATCCTGGACCCGCAGGGGCTTGAAGGGGCCGTTGTCGGTGTAGGTGACGTCGCCCCGCGAGATCCGCAGGGCGTTGATCTTGAGCGGATAGATGGCCTGCAGCGCCTCCTGCCAGCCCTTGTCCTTCACCGGGGTGGCGTCGCCGATCTCTTGCTTCGCCTGGGGCAGGTTGAGCACCACCACCGGGCGGTCGATGAGAACGTCCCCGACCACCCTGCCGGACAGGAGCGCCCGCCAGTGCACGCTCGCGTAGAGCCGCCCGATGTTCGCGACCGGCGGGTCGGGATGCTCGTTCTGGACGATCACGGTGTCCCGCAGATCGAGCGAGAAGTTGATCGGACTGAAGTGCAGGGCGCCGATCGTGGCGGTGTAGCCCTTGAGGCGCGCGTTCATCTTCGCCTCGGTGTACCGGCGCAGCGGCTCGTCGATGAAGAAGAGGGCGGTCGCGGAGGCGAGACCCACCAGGACCACGAGGGCGACGGCCAGGACGATCCATCGGCGCCGGGTCATCGTGATCATGAGTCTGGACCAAAGCAAGGCTCGTGCCCGGCCCGCGTCGAGGGCGAGGGCGGGGGCTGGCTGCCGACGTGCGACCGGGACGGGAAGTTCCTACCGGACCCGATCGGGAAGTTCCGACCGACCGGG
>CAMLFJ010000129.1 GCA_946479205.1 uncultured bacterium
TCAGAGTGAGTGACTGGAGTTCAGACGTGTGCTCTTCCGATCTCGGCGCCGCCGCGTGTGCGCCCATGGGGCCCGGCGGCCATCCCCCGCGGATCGCGACGGTCACGGTGGCCGGCTCCGGCACCGTGTCGGCCGCGCCCGACATGGCCGAGATCACCACCGGGGTGGTGACGCAGGCCCCCACCGCGGCGCAGGCGCTCGCCGCCAACAGCCAGGCGATGGAGCGGCTGCTCCAGGCGCTGGGCACCCTCGGGGTCGCCCCGCGCGACATCCAGACCACGAACATCAGCGTGTCGCCGCTCCGCCGCCAGGGGCGCGACGGCCAGCCGCCCGAGATCACCGGCTACGAGGTGACCAACCAGGTGCGGGTGAAGGTGCGCGACCTCTCGAGCCTGGGCCGCGTGCTCGATCAGCAGGTGGGGCAGGGCGCCAATCTCGTCTACGGTATCCAGTTCGGGCGGCAGGAGCCGGCGCCGTTGCTGGACGAGGCGCGCAAGCGCGCGATGGCCGACGCGCGGCGCAAGGCCGACCTCTACGCGGGCGCCGCCGGTCTCAAGGTCGGCCGCGTGGTCGCGGTGCAGGAAGCGGGCGCCGCGTCGCCGCGCCCGGAGATGTCGCCTCGTGTGATGATGTCCGCCGCGGTGCCGGTGGCGCCCGGCGAGCAGGAGACCCAGGCCTCGGTGACCGTGACGTTCACCCTCGACCCCTGAGGACGACCATGACCGCTCCCCACTTTCGCAGTGCCAAGCAGCTCGCCTCCGACATCCGCCGCGGCAAGCTCGGCTGCCTCGAGGCGCTCGACCTGTTCCTCGCGCGCGTGGACCGCTTCAACCCGCAGCTCAACGCGGTCGTGGCCAGCGACGTGGAGGCGGCCCGCCGGCGCGCCCGCGGGGCCGACGCCGCGCTGCGGAAGGGGAAGGTCTGGGGCCCGCTGCACGGGGTGCCGATGACCGTGAAGGAGTCCTACGACGTGGTCGGCATGCCGACCACCTGGGGGCTCGGCGAGCTGAAGGACAACATGCCGGCGCGCAACGCGCTCGCGGTGGACCGCCTGCTCGCGGCGGGGGTGGTGCTCTTCGGCAAGACCAACGTCCCGTCGTGGCTCGCCGACTGGCAGTCCTTCAACCCGGTCTACGGCACCACCAACAACCCCTGGGACGTCACCCGCACGCCGGGCGGTTCCTCGGGCGGCTCCGCGGCCGCGCTCGCCGCGGGTCTCACCGGCTTCGAGGCGGGCAGCGACATCGGCTCGTCCATCCGCAATCCCGCGCACTACTGCGGGGTCTATGGCCACAAGCCCACCTTCGGCATCGTGCCGCCCCGCGGCCAGGCCCTGCCCGGCCGGGTCGCGCAGGGCGACATCTCGGTGATCGGGCCGATGGGCCGGAGCGCGGAGGACCTGGCCCTCGGCCTCTCGGTGATGGCGGGCGCCGACGAGATCGACGGCGCGGGCTGGCGGCTCGAGCTGCCCGCGCCGCGGAAGAAGACCCTGCGCGAGTTCAAGGTGGCGGTCATGCTGACCGACCCGGCTTCCGAGGTGGACGACGAAGTGCAGGCCCGCGTGCAGGCGGTCGCCGACTTCCTTGCGAAGAAGAAGGCCCGGGTGAGCGGCACCGCGCGGCCCGCCATCGACACCGCGGAGGCGCAGCGCGTCTACGTGCTCCTGCTGCGCGCGGCCACCGCGGGCCGGCAGACCGCCGAGGAGTTCGGCCGGAACGCGGAGATCGCGCGCGCGCTCCGCGCGGACGACGACAGCTACTACGCGCGGATGACACGGGCGAACGTCGCGCCGCACCGCGACTGGCTCGCCGCCAACGAGGCCCGCCACAAGATGCGGTGGCGCTGGGCCGAGTTCTTCCGCGACTACGACGTGCTGCTCTGCCCGGCCGCGGCGAGCGCGGCGTTCCCGCACGACCACGTGGGCGAGCGCCACGAGCGCACCATCACGGTCAATGGCCGCCGCGTGCCCAGCACCGACCAGCTCTTCTGGGCCGGCTACCCGGGGATGGCCTTCCTCCCCTCCACGGTGGCGCCCGCGGGATTCTCGCGCACCGGGCTGCCGATCGGGGTCCAGATCGTCGGGCCGCAGTACGGTGACCGCACCTGCATCGAGCTGGCCCGCCTGCTCGAGCGGGAGTTCCAGGGCTTCGTTCCCCCGCCGGGCTACTAGCCGGGCTACCGAGGAGAATCCATTGGCGAAGAAGCGCGTGGTCGTGACGGGGGCGGCGGGCTACGTCGCCCAGCGAATGATGCCGGAGCTCCAGGAGCGCTGGGACCTGGTGCTGCTCGACGTGCGGCCCACCACCCGCGCCGGCAAGGCGGTGCCCGGCCTGATCGTGGCCGATCTGACCAAACCGGACCGCAACGAGTACCGGCAGCACTTCCGGGGGGCGGACGCGGTGATCCACTGCGGGTTCGTGAGCGCGCCGAACCTCGACGCCACCACCTGGCAGGACAACAGCGACGCCAAGTTCTGGGCCGAGCACACCAACGTGGCGCTCAGCTACAACGTCTGCCGGGTCGCCCTCGAGGAGGGCGTGCGCCGGGTGGTCGTGTGCAGCTCCAACCACGCGGCCGACTACTACGAGCGCCTGGTGTGGGACGGCCGCCTCGACATGGTGACGCCCGAGATGCCGCCGCGCTCGGACAACTGGTACGGCTGGGCCAAGGCGGCCTACGAGCTGCTGGGCTTCGTCTTCGCCACCGGCAAGGTGGACGGGCGCAAGCTCGAGATCGTGCAGTGGCGTATCGGGGGTCCGCGCGACGACGACATGGATCACGTGAAGCCGGGCGACATCAAGGTCATGCACCGCGCCCTCGGGGCCTATCTCTCGAAGCGGGACCAGGTGCAGCAGGCGGTGCGCATGGTGGAGACCGAGGACATCCGGGACGAGCACGGGGTGCCGTTCCTCATCGTCTACGGCATCAGCGGCAACACCCACCGCTTCTGGTCCATCGCGAACGCGCGCACGAAGCTCGGCTACGCCCCGGAGGACGACAGCCAGGTGAATTTCGCCGACAAGATCGCGGTCATCGCGCGCGCGGTCCGGAGATGATCATGAACGCGGAAGAGGAGCTGAAGGCCCTGGAGGAGACCCTGGTCGCCTTCCGGGAGACCCTGAAGGAAGTGAACCGGCTGGGCGGCGACGGCATGGTCATGGTGCGGGAGGAATGGCTCCTGCGCATCAAGGAGCTCGAGCTGCAGCGCGAGCACCTGAGCCACGTCGTGCGCAAGAACCGCCGCCGCGCCGGCTAGCCGTGGCCGCGCGCGAGCTCCTGTTCGTCCAGGTGGACGTGTTCACCGAGCGCGTCTTCGGGGGCAACCCGCTCGCGGTGGTGTTCGAGGCGGCGGGCCTCTCCGACGCGGAGATGCAGGCCATCGCGCGGGAGATGAACTGCTCGGAGACCACGTTCCTCCTGCCGCCCACGCGCCCCGACTGCGAGGCGCGGGTGCGGATCTTCACCCCGGCGCGCGAGCTGCCGTTCGCGGGCCATCCGACCATCGGCACCGCGTGGGTGCTGGCCACCGAGCAGCTCCTGCCTCCGAACACCCACCGCTTCAATCTCGAGGAGGGGATCGGGCCGGTCGAGGTGACGCTCGAGGGTGAGCCCGCGCGGCCGAGCTTTCTCTGGATGCGGCACGGGGAGGCGCGCTTCGGCCCGGAGCTGATCAACCGCGCCGGCTTCGCGCGAGCCCTGGGCCTCGCCGAGTCGGATCTGCTCACCGGCGCGCCCATCTGCACCGGCTCCACCGGCAATCCCTTCCTCTATATCCCCTTGCGTGATCGCGAGGTGGTGGACCGGGCGCGGCTCGACGTGCCCGCGCTCCTGGCCGTACAGGGCGAGGGCCCGAACGTCGGGGTCTTCGTGTTCGCGCCCGATCCGGATCCGAAAGCGAGGGCCGGGCGAGGTGCCGCCGCAGGCGAGCCGAGCGGAGCAGTGGCCGGGCGAGGTGCCGCCGCAGGCGAGCCGAGCGGATACAAGGTCTACTCGCGCATGTTCGCGCCGCACACGTCGGGTATCCCCGAGGATCCCGCGACCGGCTCCGCCAGCGGCCCGCTCGGCGCCTACCTGGTGGAGCGCGGCCTCGCGACGCCGGCCGATACCGTCGACATCGTGAGCGAGCAGGGTACCCGCATGGGCCGGCCGAGCTTCATCCGGATCCGCGTCGGCATGACCGCCGGGCGCGTCGGCGAGATCCTGGTGGGCGGCCGCGTGGTGCCCGTGATCGAGGGCCGGCTGCGGATGCCCTGACCATGTACATCCCCAAGCACTTCCAGATCACCGACTCCGCGTGGTGCCACGCCCTGATGCGCGCCCAGAGCTTCGCGGCCATGATCACCGCCGACGACGCGGGCGTCCCGTTCGCGACCCACCTGCCGATCCTGGTGGATCCCGCGCGCGGTCCCTTCGGCACCCTGCGCGGCCACGTGGCCCGCGCCAACCCCCACTGGCGCTACCTGGCCGCCGGCCGCCCGACCCTCGTGATCTTCTCGGGCGCCCACGCCTACGTCTCGCCCTCGTGGTACGCCACGCATCCGAGCGTCCCTACCTGGAACTACGTGGCGGTCCACGCCACCGGCACCGGCGCGCTGGTCGAGGATCCGGAGCAGGTGAAGGCGCTCCTCGTCGACCTCGTGCACACCTACGAGAGCCCCGGGCCGTCCGCGTGGTCCTTCGAGAGCCTGGCCGCGGATTACCTGGCGGGCATGCAGCGGGGTATCGTGGCCTTCGAGATCCCGATCGAGCGGCTCGAGGGCAAGGCCAAGCTCAGCCAGAACCGCGACGCGGTGGATCAGGCGCGCACCCGCGAGGCGCTCGCCGCGACGGACGATCCGCTGGCGCGGGCGGTGGCGGCCCTGATGGCGGGCGCGCCGCCGCGCTGAGCGCTACTCCCCGCGGAAGGCCGGCTTCCGCTTCTCCAGCATCGCCAGGCGCCCTTCCTGCGCGTCGGCGCTCGTGCGCGCCTTCGTGGCCGCCGCGTCCAGGTCGTCGTGGGCGATCTGCTCCCGCGCGGAGGCCGCGCGCAGGATGCTCGCCTTGATCCCGGCCAGCGAGAGCGGCGCGTTGTCCGCGATGCGACGGGCGAGGGCCTGCACCGCGGCGGGCAGGTCATCCGCGGGCACCACCTGGTGCACCATGCCGATCTCGTAGGCGCGCCGCGCGTCGATGGGCTGGCCGGTGAAGAGCAGGTGGCGCGTGTGGGCGGGCCCGATGATCTCCACCAGCTTCTGACCGAGCGGGAAGGGGATCACGAGCCCGATGCGGGCGAGCGGCATGCCGAGCCGCGCGGGCTCCGCGGCCACGCGCAGGTCGCAGTGCAGCGCCAGCTCGCAGCCGCCCGCGATCGCGTCGCCGTGCACCGCGGCGATCGTGGGATGCTTCGACCGCTCGACCCGCTGCAGGACCTGGACCACGTTGCCTTCCGGATCGGCCTCGCCGCGGCGCTGCTGCATCTCCTTGAGATCCATGCCCGAGCAGAAGGCGGGGCCGGCGCCCCGCACGACCACCACCCGCACGTCGCGGCGGGAGTCCAGGTCGTCGAAGGTCGCGCGCAGGGCCTGCAGCAGCGCCGTGTTCATGGCGTTGCGCTGGTCCGGGCGGTTCATCGTCACCGTCGCGATGCCCGAGTCTACTCTGAGCAAGATTTCATCCGCCATGGGTCGCCTCCGGGTTGGGAGCCATCGCGCGCAGTGCGTTCAGCATCAGGTCGCGCTTCTTCTTCGGGTCGGGCTCCGTCGTCATGAGCGAGAGGAACGCGGTGTCGATGCCGCGGTCCAGGTAGAGCTGGATGCGGGCCTTGAGCTCGGCCAGGCTCCCGCGCGGGATCAGATCGTCCATCACTTGGGTGGGAATCGCGCCCACCGCGCCCTTGCGGTCGCCCGCGTCCCACGCGGCCCACATGGGACCGAGCGCCTCGGAGCGGCCGAGCCACTCCTGGAAGGCGCGGTAGACCGGCACGTTCAGGTACCCGGCGATGTGGCGGCGGACCACCAGCTCCGCCTCGGGGCCGGGCGGATCGAGGTTGACGAAGAGCCGCGCGGTGACCTCGATGGCCTCGGGATCGCGCCCGGCCCGCTTCGCGGCCTCCCGCACCACCGAGACGGAGCGCGGCACGTCGTCGGGCGAGAGCCAGTTGAGGATCACGCCGTCCCCCACCTGGCCCGCGACCTTGAGCATCCCTTCGCGGAGCGCCGCGATGTGGATCGGCACCGGCTCCTTCGGCACCTTCGTGAGGCGGAAGCCGTCCACGCTGAACGTCTCGCCCTTGAACACCACGCGCTCGCCCGCGAGCGCCGCGCGCAGGAACTGGGCGGTCTCGCGCACGCGGGTGGCGGGCCGGCTGAACGTGCCGCCGTTCCAGGACTCCACGATGGGCTGCGAGCCCGCGCCGATGCCGAGCACGAAGCGCCCGGGGGCCACGTCGGCGAGCCCGGCCGCGGTGGAGGCGAGCGTGGCCGGCCCGCGCGTGTAGACGTTGGCGATCGCGGTGCCGATCCGCATCCGGGTCGCGAGCGCGATGACGGTCAACGGAGTGAAGGCGTCCACCCCGTCCACCTCGAAGGACCAGGCGTCGGTGTAGCCGAGCCGCTCCGCCTCGCGCGCCACCTCGGTCAGCTCGGGCAGGGCGAAGCCGTCCATCGGCACCGACAGGGACCAGCGCTTCCTCATTTCGGGCACTCTCCTCGCGGGTTCGTCGTCCAGGGCGGCCGGGCCGTCCCCGAGTGTACCTCCCGGGGCGCGCTGATGTAAGGTTGGTCTCCTGATGGAGCGACGGGCGTTCCTTGGGACATTGGCGGGTGCGATGCTCGCCGCGCCGCTCGCCGAGGCGCAACGGGCGGGGAGCGTCCCGCGTATCGGCGCGCTCGTCCACGGCCCTCCGGTATTCCCGGAGGAGAACGTCCGGTCGCCGTTCGCGCAAGGCCTGGTGGAGCGCGGCTGGATACCGGGACAGAACGTGCGCGTCGAGGCACTGTACAGCGAAGGGAAGACCGATCGGCTGGCCGAGCTCGCCGCCGAGCTCGTCCGCCGCCGGGTCGACGTCATCTGGTGTCCCGGTCCGCCGTCCGCGGTGGCCGCGGCGCGGGCGACCCGGACGATTCCCATCGTGTTCTGGGCCGTCGCGTTTCCGGTCGAGCTGGGTCTGGTCGCCAGCCTGGGCCGGCCGGGGGGAAACGTCACCGGCGTCGCGTACAGCGCCGGGCCCGAGATCGTGACGAAGCTCGTCGAGCTCGTCAAGGGTGTCGCGCCGAGCGCGGCCCGGCTCGCCGGACTCTACGAGGATTCGGCTATCCACAAGGTCAGTGGCGAGCTGTTTCGGTCGTCCGACTTCTTCGAGCCCGCCCTCCGGAAGTTCGGCATCGAGATGAGACGCTTTGCCGTCGCGGCCCCGGAAGATCTGGATCGCGTGTTCAGCCGGATCCGTGAGTGGCCGGCGGACACGATCGTGGCCCTCGGCGACCCCGCGACCTGGCGAGAGCGGCAGCGCATCGTGGACTTCGCCGGTCGGCACCGTCTGCCGAGCGTCTTCGGTATGAAGGATTTCGTGCTGGCCGGTGGTCTCCTCTCCTACGGACCCGACGTCGCCGAGACGCTCCGCGCGAGCGCCGTGTACATCGACCGGATCCTGAAGGGCGCGAAGGCATCCGATCTGCCCGTCGAGCAGCCGACCCGGTTCGAGCTGGTGGTCAACCAGAAGACGGCCAGAGCCCTCGGGCTCACGATCCCGGAGTCGGTCCGGGCACGGGCGGATCAGACGATCGAGTAGCAACTGGGGTATGATCCCCCCACATCACGGTCTCGAGGAGCCACCACCACCATGACGGTGTT
>CAMLFJ010000130.1 GCA_946479205.1 uncultured bacterium
ACGCAGTAATGGCGAAAACCAAGCGCAAAAAAGGGGTCGTCCGCGAGTACGCCGTCGCCGTCGTGCTGGGCGCCCTGATCATCCTGGGAGTGGGTGCGATGATCGCCGGCTGGCTGGGGCGGGTCGCCGCCCAGCGCCTGCAAGCCCGCGCCATGGAGCCGCCGCTGCGCATGCTCGCCGTCCGGGTCTTGCGTCTGGTCGTCATGCTCTTCGCGGTGGTGGTCGCGCTCGACAAGTTCGGCTTCCAGATCGCCCCGCTCGTGGCCGGCATCGGCGTGGCCGGCATCGGCATCGGCATCGCGCTCCAGGGCGTGCTGAGCAACGTCATCGCGGGGCTCACCATCATCTTCACCAAGCCGTTCCGGGTGGGCGAGCACGTCGAGGTGGTCGGCATGAAGGGCGACGTGCACACGATCGAGCTCTTCTCGACCACCCTGCTCCACCCCGATCGCTCCCGCATCATCATTCCCAACCGCAAGATCGTCGGGGAGATCCTCCACAACTTCGGCAACACCCGCCAGATCCACCTGGCCGTGATGGTGCCGCACGGGTCGGACCTGACCGCGGTGCTGGCCCTGGTGCGCGAGGTGGTCGTCGCCAACACCCGGGTGCTGACCGATCCCTCCCCGGTGGTCGGGGTGGCCCAGCTCGAGCTGGCCGGCGTCCGGGTCGGGGTGAACCCCTGGGTGCGGGTGGCCGATGTCGTGGCCGCTGAGGCCGAGCTCTACCGGGCCCTGGCCGATCGGTTCGCAGCCGCCGGGGTCCAGGTACCGCTTCCCAAGCAGGAAGTTCGGGTACTTATGAGTTCTTGACAATATCGCTCAAGTTTATGTAGTATTCCCGGCATGAAGAAGGCCGCGGTCAGCGGGCGTGCGCATCCCTGTTGTTGTCCGGGCGCACGCCAGGCCTTCTAGCCGCCGAACGTCGTAACACCGAGACGCAAAGCCGAGTGGGGGCCGTGAAGGGGCGGCCGCCGCTCGGCTTTCGTGTTTTCAGGAGGAGCGCGAGTGAGCGAGGCAGCGAAAGAGACCAAGGCGCAGCGGGTGGAGCGGCTCAAGCGGGAGCTGAACCCGTGGGCCGCGCACGCGGAGATCGTCCGCTTCGCACGGGAAGGCTTCCAGGCGATTCCCCCGGAGTGGCTCGGCACGTACTTCCGCTGGTGGGGCATCTATACCCAGGGCGACGGGGTGGGCGCGGTGGGCGGCAAGGGCGGCGAGGGGAAGTCGGTGCCCTACTTCATGCTGCGCATCCGTATCCCCAACGGCATGCTGTCGGCCGCGCAGCTCCGCGTGCTCGCCGACCTGACCGAGCGCCATGCCCGCGGGGTGGCCGATCTCACCGTCCGCCAGAACGTGCAGCTGCACTGGGTGCGGATCGAGGACCTGCCCGCGATCTTCTCCGCGCTGGGCGACTGCGGCCTGAGCAGCCTCGGGACCTGCGGTGACGTGACCCGCAACATCACCGGCTGCCCGCTCGCCGGGCTCGACGCCGACGAGATCGTGGACGCCTCGCCGCTCGTGCACGCCGCGACCGCGATGGTCAACGGCAGCGCCGAGTTCTACAACCTGCCGCGCAAGTACAAGGTCTCGATCACCGGCTGCCGGGTCTGGTGCACCTATCCCGAGATCAACGACGTGGGCCTCACCGCCGTGCGCGACGGCTACAGCGGACACGTGGGCTACTCGCTGCGGGTGGGCGGCGGGCTCTCCACCCAGCCGCATCTCGCGCTTCGCCTCAACGCCTTCGTGCGGCCGGACCAGGTGCTCGCGGTGGTCAAGGGCGTCTCCGAGATCTTCCGTGACAGCGACGTCCTCCGCCAGAATCGCGAGAAGGCACGGCTCAAGTTCCTCTTCCTCGACCACGACTGGACGCCGGACCGGTTCCTGAACGCGCTCAACGCACGGCTGGGCTTTTCCCTCGATCCGGCCGTCCCGGAGACCCTGCCCGAGGAGGCCTATCGCGACCACGTCGGGATCCATCCGCAGAAGCAGGCCGGGCTCGTCTACGCGGGCCTGCCAATCTTGAGAGGGCGGCTCACCCCGGACCAGATGCGCGAGGTCGCTGGGCTCGCGGAACGCTTCGGCACCGGGGAGCTCCGGACCACCACGATGCAGAACCTCATCGTGGTCAACGCGCCGCGGGCGCGGGCCGCCGAGCTCGAGCGCGCGATCGAGCGCGCCGGCTTCCCGCTGGACGCGTCCCCGTTTCGCCGCGGGACGGTGGCCTGCACCGGCAGCGAGTTCTGCAAGCTCGCGCTGACCGAGACCAAGGCTTTCGCCCGCTGGATCGTGGAGGACCTGGAGGCCCGCCTGCCCGGCTTCCAGGAGCACGTGCGCATCAACGTCACCGGCTGCCCCAACAGCTGCGGCCAGCACTGGATCGCCGACATCGGCATCGAGGGCAAGAAGATCAAGATGGACGGCCGCCTGGTGGACGCCTACTACTTCTGCGTGGGGGGCGCGGTCGGCCGCCACCAGGCGGTGGCGCGGCCCGTCGGTTACCGGGTGCCCGCCCACGCGGTTCCCGAGGCGGTCGAGCGCCTGCTGCGCATCTACCTCGCCGAGCGGCACGCGGGCCAGAGCTTCCGCGCGTTCTGCGCCGCGCGCACCGACGACGAGCTCCGGACGTACCTGGCGGGCGCGCCCGTGGCGGCGGTCACCCGCGACGCCTCGCCCGGCCCCGTTCCCCATGGACTCGAAGGCTGATCCCGACAACTCGAACAACTCGAAGCGACAAGGAGACACGACCATGACCCTGCGACTGGGCGACACCGCTCCCGATTTCCAGGCCGAGACCACCGCCGGCCCCGTCAGCTTCCACGACTGGCTCGGCGAGAGCTGGGCGGTCCTCTTCTCCCACCCGCGCGACTTCACGCCGGTGTGCACGACCGAGCTCGGCTACGTCGCGCGGCTCCGGCCCGAGTTCGAGCGGCGGGGCGTCAAGGCGATCGGCCTCTCGATCGATCCGATCACGTCGCACCAGGGCTGGCTCGCCGACATCAAGGAGACGCAGGGCTACGCGGTGGACTTCCCGATCATCGCCGACCCGGACCGCAAGGTGGCCGGCCTCTACGGCATGATCCATCCCGCCCACGACGAGGTCTACACCGTCCGCACCGTGTTCGTGATCGATCCCAAGAAGAAGATCCGCCTGTTCATCACGTACCCCCAGACCACCGGGCGCAACTTCGACGAGATCCTGCGCGTGATCGACTCGCTGCAGCTCACCGACGGGCATCGCGTCGCGACCCCGGTGAACTGGAGGCCGGGCGAGGACGTGATCATCGTGCCCGCGGTCACCGACGAGGAGGCGCGGGCGAAGTTTCCGAGGGGCTGGCGCGCGCTCAAGCCGTACCTGCGTCTCACGCCCCAGCCCGAGTCGGCCAAGCGCTGACGTGAGCGCCTACTACCCGGTCTTCCTCGATCTCACGGACCGCCCCGTCCTCGTGGTGGGGGGCGGTCCGGTGGCCGAGGGGAAGGTCGAGGGCCTGCTGGCCGCGGGCGCGAACGTCACGGTGGTGAGCCCCACCGTGACGCCGCGCCTCGCGGGCTGGGTCGCGGCGGGCCGGATCGAGTATCTTCCACGCCCGTACCAGGACGGTGACGTCGCGGGGCGCCGGCTCGCGCTCGTCGCCACCGATGATCCGACGGTGAGCGGCGCGGTCGCCGCGGAGGGGCGGGAGCGCGGCATCTGGGTCAACGCGGCCGACGAGCCCGAGCGCTGCGACTTCATCCTGCCCTCGGTGATCCGGCGCGGGCGGCTCGTGGTCGCGGTGTCCACCGGCGGCGCGAGCCCGGCGGCGGCGCGGGCGATCCGGGAGGAGCTGGAGGGCTATCTCACCGAGGACCACGCGACGCTGGTCGAGATGGCGGCGGAGGCGCGAGACGACCTGCGGCGGCGGGCGGTCACCGCGGGCCCGGCCCGCTGGCGGAGCGCGCTCGACGGCGGCCTGCGCCGGCTCATCGCGGACAAGCGCTACCGCCAGGCGCGCGCCCGGCTCGCGCGGGATCTCGAGTCGGCCTGATGGACTCAATGGACGGGGGACGCGTCTACCTCGTCGGCGCCGGCCCGGGCGATCCCGGGCTCATGACGGTGCGCGGACTCGAGGTGCTGCGCGGCGCCGACGTGGTCGTCTACGATCGCCTCGTGAATCCTGCGCTCCTCGACGAGGCGCCGCCCACCGCGCTGCGTCTCTTCGCGGGCAAGCGCGCCGGCGGCCACTGCCTGCCCCAGGACCAGATCAACGCGCGGCTGATCGAGCAGGCGCGCCTCGGGCGCTCGGTGGTCCGCCTCAAGGGCGGCGATCCCTTCGTGTTCGGCCGCGGGGGCGAGGAGGCGCTCGCGCTGGCGGAGGCGGGGATCCTCTTCGAGGTGGTGCCGGGGGTGAGCGCCGCGCTCGCCGTGCCCGCCTACGCCGGCATCCCGGTGACCCACCGGGGCCTGGGCTCGTCGTTCGCGGTGGTGACGGGGCACGAGGATCCCACCAAGGATCATCCCGACGTCGACTGGGGCCGGCTCGCCACCGCGGTGGACACGCTCGTCGTGCTCATGGGCGCCGCCAGCCTGCCGCGCATCGCCGCGGAGCTGGTCGGCCACGGCCGCTCCCCCGATACACCGGTCGCGCTGATCCGCTGGGGCACGACCGAGGCCCAGGAGGTCACGGTCACGACGCTCGGCGCCGTCGTGATCCGGGCCCGTGCGGCCCAGGTGGCGCCGCCGATGCTCGCGGTCATCGGCGAGGTGGTACGGCTGCGGGAGCGCCTCGCCTGGTTCGAAGCCCGCGCACAGAACCTTGAAGCGCTGGGGGGCTTCCACCTGGTCCCGGGCACCCGGGGGTCTTCGGGGCCTGATCCGCGCTCGGCGGCAAAATTTGACTCCGCGCCCGGGCGGCGCCTAGGCTCTACCACGGAGGGAGCCATGAAGACGCTGCCGCTGGCCGTCCTGATCCTGCTCGCGAGCGCCGGGATCGCGCCGGCCCAGACGAAGTCCACGGGCCCGCTCGACCTGGAGTACAAGCAGCGGGCGCCTGCCCTCCAGCCGGTGCCCCCGCGGAAGATCGAGGAGGACACGACGCAGGCGGTGCGCGAGCTCGACCGCCAGCGGACCGACCGCATGCTGCGCGACGTTCAGCCGGGGCCGGCGCGCCGGCCCGATCTCGACCGCGACGTCACGCAGGGGATTCAAACCCGAGGCCTGGGCCGCTAGTTGACGGCGGGCGCCGCCTCGCAGCTGGACCCTTCTCACCGCCCGAGTTCTCGCCCTTCTGAAGCTGGCTATTGGCGTTTGCGCGCTGCTGCGCGGGAGCGGTGTGGCCGGGTGTCGTCCAGGACCGGGACGCCGTCCTTGTAGGTAACGTGGTGGCCGGGGACGGCCGGGACCCGGGGGCCCGGGGTGATGATCCCGACCAGGTTCAGCGGGTCGCAAGCCGAGATCCGCACCGTCTGGCCGGAGGGTTCTTCGCGGCGGATGGCGCGCAGGGCCTCGAGGGCCTCGGGCGCCGCGAACTGCTCCCCGACGAAGCCGCCCACGATGCGCCCGCCCCGCAGGTCGCCCCGCATCTCGAGCCGCCGGTAGACGCGCAGGAGATCCCGCCAGGCCGGCACGTCCGGCTCCCGCTGCAGGAGATCACGGAAGACGACGCCGTAACGCTTCACGTACTGGCGGGCCTTGGCCTCGACGATGTCATCGGCCGCCGGGGTGGCAGGCGGCAGCAGCCGGGCCCAGCGCCCGGTGCCGGGCGACGGACGGGGCGCGACGGGCCGGCCGGGCCGCACCCGCCGGCGCTTCTCGCCGTGGAGCAGGCTTCGCAGCCCCGCGAAGCCGTCGCCGGTGACGAGCCCCGCGGTCACCAGCTCGCAGAGCGCTTCCTCCACCTCGATGCGCAGGCGCCGCACGCCGGAGGCCATGTCGTCCACGAAGGACGCGCCCGCGCGCTCCAGATACGCCAGCACGTCACGCGCCGGGCCCGACGGCTGGATCGGCGAGGCGGCGGCGGAGGCCGGCTCCGCCGGGGCGTCACCGGGCGCGGGCCGCGGCGCCAGGAGCCACGCGAGGTCGCGGCGCAGCAGCAGCGCCACCGGCACCGTGGCGGAGAGGCGCCGGCCCGCGTGGCGCGCGCTCTCGTGCAGGCCGAGCCGCCCCCACGCCACCTCACCGGAGAGACAGAGCTCGTCGAGCCAGCCTGGCTGGTAGCCGGCCACGCGCGACGGCAGGAGATCCCGCTCCCATACGCCCGCGGCGGCCTCGAAGCCCTGCAGCCGCTCGATCACGCGCAGCAGCCCGTCGCGGCCGTGCTGCTGGGTCGCCGGCCGCGCGTGCTGCCACGACAGGAGGAAGCGTAGGAGCACCGCGGGCGACACCGGCTCGATGAGCCGGCGCAGGCCGTCGAGGGTCCGGCGATGGATGCGCGCGAGCAGCCGCCGCTCGCACCATTCGCCCGTCTCGGCCGCGATCGCCTCGGGCGTGAAGCGTCCGCGGAGCGCGCCCCCTTCGGCCTCCACCGCGGCCAGCGCCGCGGCCACCTCGCCGGGCGCGAGGTCGAGCGCGGTCGCGAGCGCGGCCCCGGTGGTGGGGCCGACGAGCCCGAGCCGGGCCCGCACGATCTCCACGAGCGCGCCCTCACGATCGGACCACGCGGGCGCCCGGCGCGCGGGCGGCTCGACCAGGTCGGGCTCGAAGCGGTAGTGCGGCCACACCGCGGCGGCGAGCGAGCGCCGCTCGGCCGGGATCCAGAACACCCGGGCCCCGTCGCGGAGCCGGGCCGCGCGGCCCGCCGCGATCAGCTCCTCCAGGTGGCCCATCCACGCGTCGCCATCGCGCTCGGGCAGCCCGCCCAGATCGAGCAGCAGGTCGTGCAGCTCGTCGGCGTTCCGGAGATCGGGCCACGCCTCCTCGACCACCGCGGCGATCGCGGCGGGATCGAGCCGGCCGAGGTCGTCGGCCACCGAGGCGGGCAGCCCGCGCCTCAGCGTGACCGCGCGCGCACGGCGCTCCTCCAGCGGGGCGTCGTCGAGGAAGGCATAGGGATTGGCGTTCAGGATCTCGTGGGCGAAGACGGACGGCTCGGGCGTCTCGCGGGTCACGCGCTTGATGAGGCCGGCGTGCAGCGCGGTGAGGGTGGCGCGCAGGCCGTCGATGTCCATCGCCTCGGTGAGGCAGTCGCGGAGCGTCTCGCGCACCAGCGGGTGATCGGGGATCTCGATCGGCCCCGGCGCCACGTTGTCCTGGCAGGCGAGCTGGGCCGGGAAGACCGCGACGAGGAGATCCTCGGCCCGCATGCGCTGAAGATACGGCGGCACCTTGCGCCCGTTCTGCCAGCGCAGCAGCGCGAGCGACCGGCTGGCGTTCCAGCGCCAGCGGGTGTTGAACATGGGCGCCTGCAACGCGGCCTGGATCAGCAGCTCCTCGATCCCGCTCGGGTGCAGCATCTCGAACACGGTCTCGAGCGGGAAGCTGTGCTGGGGGCCGAGGGAGAGCAGCACCCCGTCGTCGGTGGCCGCGGCCTGCAGCTCGAAGTTGAAGCTGTGGCAGAGCCGCTTGCGGAGCGCCATGCCCCAGGCGCGGTTGATGCGGCCGCCGAAGGGCGCGTGGATCACGAGCTGCATGCCGCCCGCCTCGTCGAAGAACCGCTCCACCACCACCGTCTCGCGGGTGGGCACCGCGCCGAGCGCGGACTTGGCGGCGGCGATGTAGTCGCGGGCGAGCAGGGCGCCGCGGCGGTCGAGGCCGGTCTCCCGCTCGAGCCAGGCCGCCGCGCTCTCCGGATCGTGCAGCCGATCGGCCACGCCCTGCCGCACCGCGGAGAGCTCGGCGGACAGCTCGGGGGTG
>CAMLFJ010000131.1 GCA_946479205.1 uncultured bacterium
TGGAAGGCAAGGAGCCGGAGTACCCCAAGATCAAGGTGCAGGTGCGCTGGAAGTAACCCGACCGCGCGCGGTCCTCGGGCCGGCCGCCCTCGCGCTGCTGCTGGCGGCGGGCGTCGCCCACGCCGGGTTCGAGGACGGTCGTCGCGCCTACAGCCGTGCCGACTACGCGACCGCCTACCGCGAGTGGCGTCCCCTCGCCGACGGCGGTGACGCCGCCGCTCAGTTCCTGGTGGGCTTCATGCACGAGCGCGGGCAGGGGCTCCCGCCGGATCCCGCCGAGGCCGTCGCCTGGTATCGCCGCGCCGCGCAGCAGGGCGACGTGCAGGCCCAGTTCCGCCTGGGCTTCCTCTACGCCTATGGTCGCGGCGTGGACCGTGACGATCTCCAGGCCGCCGACTGGTACGGCCGCGCCGCCGCGCAGGGCAATCGCGCGGCGCAGGGCGCGCTCGACGAGCTGCGCGCGGAAGGCCGGCTGACCATCCCGGGCGGCACGCGCGACGCGCTGCTGCGGCGGAGCGCGGCCGACCGCGGCGGGGCCACCGCCCAGTACCAGCTCGCCTTGCGCTACGCCACCGGCGAAGGCGTGCCCCAGGACAACGAGCAGGCCGTGTACTGGTACCGGCTCGCGGCCGACCAGGGGATCGCCCCCGCCCAGTACCAGCTCGGCCTGCGCTACGCCAACGGCGACGGCGTCACCCGAGACTTCGCGGAGGCGGTGAGGTGGTACCGGCGGGCCGCCGAGCAGGGCGTGGCCTTCGCCCAGTTCAACCTGGGCGTGCGCTACGCCAACGGCCAGGGGGTGGCGCGCGATCCGGTGCTGGCCTACCAGTGGTTCAGCGTCGCGGCCCGGAGCCTTCTCGGCAAGGAGGCGGACACCGCGCGCCAGGCGCGCGACTCGATCAAGGCGCAGCTCAACCCCGAGCAGCTCGCGCGCGGCGAGGAGATGGCGCGGAGCTGGCGGGCGAAGCCGGAGCCGACGGGCCCGCCGGCGGCTACGCCTCGAAGATGATCTCCTGGGCGCCTTCCCAGCAGAGGAGCCGTCCCACCTCGGGCAAGTGCGCGCGGCCCCCGTCGATCGTGAGGAAATGGTTGCCGGCCAGCGGGCCGTGCACGCTCGCGAAGCGCGCGGGGCCGTACGGGAACAGGATCTCGGTCTCGCTGACCCCGGCGGGATAGAAGAGCAGCGCGCCCGGCGCGGGCTCGCTCGTCGCGTTCTCCGCGCCCACCCCGAGGTCGAAATCGCCGAGCGGGATCCAGCCCGCCTCGCCGCTCCAGCGCGCCTGGATGATGCGCTGCCGATAGGGCAGGAGGCGGCGGAAGCCGGCGCAGGTGCGGGGCGCCGCCGCCTCTTCCCAGCGCGCGGTGAAGGCCAGCGGCCCCAGCCGGATGCGGAGCGGGTCCATCAGAACTGCAGGCGGATTCCGCCGTGGGCCTGGAACGGCGCTCCGATCGAGACCACGCCTTCGCTGGTGCGCCCGGTGCTGTAGGTCCGGTCGAGCAGGTTCTCGAGGCCGACGAAGACCTCGGCCCAGCGGGTGAGCCGGCGCGCCAGGAAGAGGTCCACCACCGGGTAGCTGCCGAGGGGCAGCGTGTTGAGGTCGTCCTCGAACTGGCGGCCCACGAAGCGCACGGTGACCGCCGCGGTGAAGAGGGCCGGGTTGTCGTAGCGCACCGTGACCGAGGCGCCGTGCCGCGGCACCTGGGCGAGCTGCTTGCCCTCGAGCGCCGGCTGCTGCGGGGAGTCCAGCACGGTGGTGTCGGTGAAGGTATAGCCCGCGATGATCTTCCAGTCGCGGGACGGGCGCACCTCGAGCTCGGTCTCGATCCCGCGGATCCGGGCGCGGTCGAGGTTCTGCCGCTGCCGGCACGTGGTCCCGACCGGGCAGTCGGGCAGACGGTTGACGAGGGTCACGTTCGCGATCAGGTCCTCCACCTCGTTCCAGAAGGCGGTGGCGCGTCCGGTGAGCGGCCCCCAGCGCTGCTCCACGCCGACCTCGCCGCCGGTGAGCCGCTCCGGCTTCAGGTGCTCGTTGGCCACCGTCACGTCGTTGCGGACGCGGAACACGCGGTACATCTCGTTGATCGTCGGCACCCGGAAGCCCTGGTAGGCGGAGGCGCGCACGTCGGTGGTGTCGGTGGCGTGCACGAGCGCGGCCAGCCGCGGGCTGACCCCGATGCGGTCGATGTCGGAGAAGGTCTGGCGGGCGGGGATCCCGGCGGGCGGCGGGGTGTCGCGGCGGAAGCCGTCGTAGGCGCGCCAGTAGTCGCCGCGGATGCCCCCGACCAGCTCGAGCATCGGGATGGGCCGGTAGACGTCCTGCACGAACAGCCCGTAGATCTGCTGCTCGCCGCCCGCCACCCGCGTGCGGGCGAAGTTGCCCGCGACGTAGACCCGCTCGTCGGTCTCCCCCTCGATCCACCGGAAGTCGGTGCCCGCGAGCAACCGGTGGTCGCCGAAGGCGCGGCTCCACGAGAGCGCGGCGCCCACCGAGGTGCTCGGTACCCGCTGGTCCAGCGCGAGGGTCTCCGAGTTGCGGTCGGCGGCCTGGGTGGAGAACGTGCTGCGGAAGGCCTGGAAATCGGCGAAGACGGTGCCGGTCCACTCGCTGCCGTCGCCGGTGCGCGCGCGCACCCCGGTCGCGAACGAGCCGGAGTCGGTGTTGTTGATCTGCAGCCGGGTGCCGTTGTCCCGGCTCTCCTCGTAGTAGGTGCCGCGCACGAACACCGAGAGATCGGGCGAGAGCACGAGCTCCGCGCGCCCGTTGAAGGTGACGTGCTTGGAGCCCGCGTCGATGTCGATGGCGCCCCGGCGCGAGGCGCTCACCACCGGGTAGCCGTCGGTCGTGAAGTAGGTGCCCTCGAGGCTCAGCCGGAAGGGACCGAGGGCCTCGGTGAGCAGCAGGTCCGCGTGCCCGGTGTTGCTGGTGCCGTAGCTGCCCTCGAAGTAGGCGGCGCGCTCGGTGGGCCGCCGCGTGATGATGTTGACCACGCCGCTGAGCGCGTAGTTGCCCCACACGCTCGCGCCGCCCCCGCGCACCACCTCCACCTGCTCCACGCTCTGCAGCGGGACGCGATCCCAGTACACCCAGCCCCCGAACGGATCGTTGATCGGGACGCCGTCGAGGAGCACGAGCGCCCGGCTCGCCCCGCTCGGACCGATGCCGCGCAGGGAGACGCCCTGGGTGGTGGGGTGTCCGACCAGGCTCGAGGAGCGACGGAAGAGGCTGAAGCCGGGCACCTGGCGCAGGAGATCGTCGAGGCTCTGGGCCGCGGTGCGGCTCACGTCCTCGCGGGTGAGCACGGTGACGCTGGCCGGCGCCTCGCCGAGCCGCTGCTCGGTGCGAGTCGCGGTGACCACCACCGGCTCGATCCGCTCCGCGTCCTGCGCGCGCGCGGGGGTGACCAGCAACAGCAGAACCAGCGCGACGAGACCCCGGCGCTTCATCGTCGGGGGGATGCTACCGGGCGTCTCTCCTCGTGTCAAACGCGTGTAGTATCCGGCAGGGACCATGAACCGGATCTGGCAGAAGCACTGGCCGCCCGGCCTCGACGAGGCGCGCATCCGGCTCCCCGGCGAGTCGATCACCACGTTCCTCAAAGCCAACGCGGCGCGCGCGCCGCGCCGTCCCGCCATCGTGTTCTACGGGCGCGAGATCACCTTCGCCGAGCTCGACGACGCGAGCGATCGCTTCGCGGGCTGGCTCCGCGGCCGCGGGATCGGGCCGGGCGATCGGGTCGCGCTGTACCTGGAGAACTGTCCCCAGTTCGCCATCGCCCACTTCGGTGCGCTCAAGGCGGGGGCCATCACCGTCCCGCTCAATCCCATGCACAAGGCCATCGAGCTCCAGCACGAGCTGGAGGACTCGGGCGCCCGGGTGCTCGTGGCCGCCCACGCGGGTCGGGCGATCGTGGAGTCGGTCCGCGCGGCCACCCCGGTCGAGGCGGTCGCGCTGGTCGCGTATCGCGACTACCTGCCCGAGCGGCCGAGCCTGCCGCCGCCGCCGTCCCTGCTCGAGGAGGCGGCCGGCCCGGTGGGTGGGCGCGCGGCGGGCCTCGAGGGGTTCCAGGCGATCGTGGCGGCCCCGGCCCGGCTGCAGTCGCCCGAGCCGCGCGCGCCGCACGATACCGCGCTGATCCAGTACACCTCGGGCACGACCGGCGCGCCCAAGGGCGCCGAGCTCACCCACGGCAACATCACCGCGAACTGCGAGCTGATGCGCGCCTTCTTCGGCTCCACCCCGGCCGACGTGATGCTGGGAGTGGTGCCCTGGTTCCACATCACCGGGATGGAAGTGCAGCTCAACATGATGGCCTATACCGGGGCGACCCTGGTGGCGCTGCACCGCTTCGACGTGGAGACCGCGCTGCGCGCCATCCAGCAGTACCGCTGTACGATCACGACCCTGATCGCCACCGTCAACGTGGCGATCGTGAACCACCCGAAGACCCCCGAGTACGATCTGGGCTCGCTGCGCCTCTGCACGTCGGGCGGCGCGCCGGTGCCGCCCGAGATCGCGCGGCGCTGGGAGGCCATCTCCGGGCATCAACTGATCGAGGGCTACGGGCTCACCGAGACCACCGCGCCCAGCCATTCGAACCCGCCGCACCGGCCGCGCTACGGCACGGTCGGGGTGCCGCTGCCGTTCACCGGCGTGCGCATCGTGAGCCTGGAAGACGGCGCGACCGAGCTGCCCCTCGGCGAGTCGGGCGAGATCGCGGTGCGGGGCCCGATGGTCACCAAGGGCTACTGGCGGCGGCCCGACGCGACCGCGGAGGCGATCCAGGACGGGTGGCTCCGCACCGGCGACATCGGGCGCGTGGACGAGGAGGGCTACTTCACGATCGAGGAGCGCAAGAAGGACATGATCAAGGCCTCGGGCTACAGCGTCTTCCCCGCCGAGGTGGAGGCGATCATGTACCGGCACCCCGCGGTGGCGGAGGTCGGCGTGGTGGGCGTGCCCGACGCCTACCGCGGCGAGGACGTGCTCGCCTTCGTGGTGCGACGGCCGGACGCGCGCGCCACCGAGCGCGAGCTCGTCGAGTGGTGCCGCGCCCAGATGGCGGTCTACAAGGCGCCGCGCGCGGTGCGCTTCGTGCCCGCCCTGCCCAAGACCGCGTCGGGCAAGATCGTCAAGCGCGCCCTGCGCGAGCAGGCCCGCGATGCCGCCGGCTGAGCCGTCAGCGGCGGCGGCGCGCCTTCCGGGCGGGAGCGCTCGTGCGCGCCTTGCGCCGCGAAGCGCCCGCCTTCTTCTCGGGCAGGACCGCGGTCGCCTCGATCTCGATGAGGAGGTCCGGGCGAACGAACTGGGAGATCTCGATCAGGGTGCTCGCGGGCCGGCTCTTGCCGAAGTACTCCTTGCGTACCGTGTTGACCGCCTCCCGATGCGCCACGTTCTTGAGGAACACGGTCACCTTGCAGACGTCGGCGAAGGTGGCGCCCGCCGCGGCCAGGCAGCGCTTGATGTTCTCGTGGGTCTGGCGGGTCTGGGCCACGATGTCGCTGCCGCCGACCGTGTGACCCTGGTCGTCGCTGGCCACGCAGCCGGAGACGAACACGAGTCGTCCGGCGCGGACCACGTGGACGAAGTGGCTGATGGGTTCCGGCATACCCGGCACCCAGATCTCTTCCCGATGAGCTGTCGGCATCGCGTTCTCCTCGCGCGCAGGGGGTGGAAGTGCGCGGCGATTATTCTCCGGCGGGGCTCGATGGTCAAGCCGTGTCCACGAAAGCGCCCTCGCCTGACACCGGTCGTCAGCGGAGCGGCACCGGCCGCGGCCAACTCCGGAATTTCTCGATGATTTCCGAGGGACGCGCGTGGTCCGACTCTTGCTCGTTCCAGACCGCATGATCAAACGACTCGCCCTCGCCCTGCTCGTCGCGCTCTCCCTGCTCGTGCTCCCGGCCACGCGGCTCCCCGCGCAGGCCCTCGACCCGTCCGCCGCGGAGGCGCTCGCCGCGACGCTCCGGATGCTGGCGGACCCGGCCGCCCGGGGCCAGATTCTCGTCACCGACCCGAATGCCGCCGCGGTCGACCGGCAGGTCCAGGGCATGGCGGGGTCCTCCCAGCTCGCCCAGGAAGTCTACGGGCTCGCCGCCGAGGTCTTCGCGGACCTTGCCCGGAGCACCGGCGGCGACCCGCGGCAGCTGAGCGCGGCGCTCGACCGCGCCAAGTCCGACCCGGCCGGCTTCGCGGCGATGCTCCGTCCGGAGACGCTCGACCGGCTGCGGGCCCTGGCCACCCGGATCTCGGACACGCAGCGCTGAGCCATGGACGACATCAATCTGCTGAAAGGCCGGATGGCGGAGGCGCTGGTCGAGGGGATCTTCAAGCGTGCGCAGTACGTGGTGGCGCGGGTGGCCCGCGAGACCCAGGTGTCCGCGCTCATGCGCACCGGGCAGAGCGTGCCCGACTTCGTGGTCTGGAAGGCGCTCGACGAGCCGAGCCTGGGCCACCGGTCCTACCTGCTGCTCGCGGTCGAGGTGAAGTACTGCGCCGACCTCGACGAGCACCTCCGCCGCGAGACGCCTCCGCGCTCGCCCGAGGTCGCGCTGCAGTGGCCAGAGCTCTACGAGATCCTGGTCACCGACCGGCCCGAGCTCGGCCGCTCGTGCTTCCAGGCCGTCCACGTCTCGATCCTGCCGCCGGCCGCGCCGCCCAGCACGCTCGATCTCCACCTGGTACCGGGGCTCGACATCTACCGGCGCACCGTCGAGGAGTACGAGGGGCTGGTGCGGGAGGTGTTCCCGCTCATCGGCTCACGGAAGGGCACGGGGGACTGGGCGCGCAAGCTGGCGGGACGGACGCCCGCGCGGCACGAGGCGCGCGGGCACCCGCGGCTCCGGCCGGCCCGCGATCACGGTCACCGCCCGTCGGCGGCCCACGAGCAGCGGCAGGGCGCCAGCGAGTAGCGCAGCCCGGACGTCTCGGCCACGCTCGTGGCCTGCCACCCGGCCAGCAGCGCGTAGTCGACCCGGAAGTAGTGGTCGGCGGCCTCCATCCCCACGCCCTGGCCGTTGATCACGTAGCGCGCGCGGCAGGTCATGCCGCCCAGCAGGCTCGGGCCGCAGGCCAGCTCGGTCACCCGCACCGCGGTCCGCGCGGCCAGGATCTCGCGATCGGCGGTCTTCAGCACCCGCGCCATCCGCCGCACCTGCTTGCCCCTCACGTGGGTCTCGATCGCCTCGCGCGCGCCCTCGAGAGTGGTGCACGAGCGGACGAAGCGGAGCGCGTGATAGCCCACCACGGAGACCGCCGCGGCGAGCACCACGAGCAGCGTGACGCGTACGACACGCCCCATGCGTGGGGAGCGCGTGGCGCTCCCGGTCGTGCTTCCTGACTGGCGGGGTTGCGCGGATCGTCTAGCCAAGGAGTGCCTCCTGGAGCGCGAGCCCGGTGGAGGGATCGAGGAGCGACTGGGACTCGCGCCGGAATGGAAGCCAGGTGAGCCGCGCGCCGGTGAACCGGGGCTCGGCCGCGGTGGCGGCCTGGACCTCGCGGGGCGTCCGGTGGCGGCCCGCCGCCGCGAAGCGCGCCAGCAGCGCGGCGTCCTCGGCGTCGTAGAAGCAGCCGTGCGCGGCGGGGCGCTCGCCGGTCCAGGGCCGGTACGCGGGAGGCTTCGCGGTCAGCCGCGCGGCCAGGTCGTGCAGCGCCTTGAGCCGCCGGTAGCGGAACGCGGGCGCCCAGGCGCTTGGGGCCTGGCTCGCGCCCGCGGGGTCGAGCTGCCAGAACGGCAGGTAGACCGCGCCGGCCGCCGGACCGGGATGCGCGCCGTCGGGCCGCATGTCGGCGATCTCGTGCGGCATGTCGGTCAGCTCGACGCCG
>CAMLFJ010000132.1 GCA_946479205.1 uncultured bacterium
CCGGCGGCGGTGGTGGCGGTACCCCGGGGGCAAACGTCCTGGTCAACCCGGGCTTCGAGAGCGGGCTCGCGGGCTGGACGTTGAACGGCGCCGGCGGCGTGATCTCGAGCCTGGGCTCGATCACTCCGCCCGAGGGCCAGAACATGGCCCTGATCCACACCGCGACCGGCGCCCTGTCGGTGCCGGCGAACCCCACGCTGTTCCCGTCGGCCCCCGCCAACGTCACCCAGGGGAGCCGGCTGTCCCAGGCGTTCAGCGTGACCGGAGGCGGCCTCTACACGATCGCGGTCAACTACAACTTCATCACCAACGAGTTCCCGACCCAGTCCGTCGACGATCCCTTCCGGTCGTACGTCATCAGCCCGTCGGGCGTCCTGACCCAGATCGCCGCCGAGAGTCGCCTGACGTCCACCTTCCAGACCTCGTCGGAGGTCACGAACACGCTGGGCTTCGCGACCTCGAGCTCCCACGGCCGGACCGGTTTCAAGCAGGTGGTCACGCAGTGGGTTCCGGAGACCTCCGGCTCCGCCACGCTCAACTTCGACGTCTTCGACCGTGGTGACACGATCTTCGACTCCGCGGCGTTGGTCGACGCAACGTCGGTCGCGCAGGATCCACCGCTCTATTTCCTCCGGCGCGGCGACAGCCTGGTGCGCACCGGTACCGATCCGCTGCTCCGCTTGTCCAACACCACCCAGACGTTCGACTCGCTCATGGTGGTCTGCTGCGACGGGCGCGCGACGCTGGGCGGGCCACTCCTCCACGCCACCGACAGCAACCTGACCGTGCCGTGGAGCCTGCTCGCGGTGATGCAGGGCGGGGTCCTGACCACGTCTTCCACCGACGCCCTCGTCCGGCTCGACGGCGGCGTCCACACCTTCGGCGGCGCGGGCGTTCCGATGTTCGATCTCTACGGCACGACCTCCGCGGTGGATGCGGAGACGGGCTTGACCCTCGGCACGCATCGGCCGCTCCAGCACGCCGGCTCGCTCTTCGACGCGTCCAACGCGACCGTGAGCGCGGTGCAGGCGGTCCGCGTGGACAACGCCCTGCTCGAGGCGAGCGCGCCGCTCCTCGTGCTGCGCAATGGCAGCAAGCTGACCACGGCGGCCGACACCGTGCAGCTCTCCTACCAGGCCAAGGTCACGAGCCTCGGCTCGATCATCAAGCTCGACCGCAGCGCGCTGACCGTCGCCGGGGGCGCCGCGCTCAGCCTGGCCGGCGGCAGCGTGCTCCGCGTGACCGGTGACCTCTTCAGCCTGATGAACGGCAGCTCGCTCAGCCTGCTCGGTGGGCCGCTCGTCAGCCTGAGCGGCGGCTCCATCCTCAACGTGACCGGCGCCCTCATCGGCTTCGGCGGCAGCGGGGGTAACCTGGTCTCGGTCGCCAACAGCTTCTGCCCATGCACCACGATCGGCGGCATTCCGGTCAGCCTGACCGGCGGCGCGCTGGCCGGCAACGTGAACATCAACGGCGCGATCAAGAACGGCAGCCTCGGAACGCTCAATCTCGCGCCCAACGCCGCGCTCATCCGCGTGGACGGCGCCGCGACCAAGGTCACGATCGGCGGGCTGTAGACTTCCGCTCCGCCCAGGACGCGGTCACGGGCTTCCGACAAAAACCGTCGGGAGCCCGTCATGTTTGAAGGGACAGACCCGACCGCCGAGCCGGCCGGGCTGTCCCTCCTTCTCCACGTATCCGCACGCTTCCACCCACCCTCCCCGATGGCAGATCCCTTGCTATTTGATGACCCGCGGGCGAATGGGCGCCACCGCGCAACCCCTGCACGGAGGGACGATCGTGATGAGATGGCTGGTGCGCTTGACCTCGATGGCCCTGCTCCTCGCGGTATGGCCGGGCGCCGCCTCGGCCCAGACCGCGGACGAGGGCGGCCGGGGCGTCGGCGTCGTCACCACGCTCGCCGGCACGGTGACGGTGGCCCGCGCGGCGCTGCCTGCCCCCCAGCCGCTGCGCTTCAAGGACGACGTGTTCCTGCGCGATCACATCGCCACCGCCGAGAAGTCGGTCGTGCGCGTGCTGCTCGGCGGCAAGGCGCTCGTCACGGTGCGCGAGCTCTCGTCCCTCACCATCAGGGAGGAGACCGGGCGCTCCACCGTGGATCTCACCGCGGGCAAAATCGCGATGGGCGTCGTGCGGCAGCGGATGCGGCCGGGCGAGGTCATCGAGATCCGCACCCCGAACGCGATCGCGGCGATCCGCGGAACGGTCCTGGTCGTCGAGCTCATCCCCGCGCCGGGCGGCTCGCCCGGCCAGCCCAACTACACGACCAAGGTCCACGTCCTGCACGGCCTCGTGGAGGTGTCTGATCCCAACAATCCGGGCGCTCCCGCGGTGCAGGTCGGCACGCTCCAGAGCTGGAGCCGCACCGGGAGCGAGCCCTTCTCGCAGGCGCCGCTGTCGCCCGCCGCGGCCGAGCAGGTGTTCGCCGATCTCCGCTCCGCCCCCCAGATCGCGGAAGGTCCCGCGGAGTTCATGGCCACCGTCACGACGCGCGAGCAGGCGAAGGCGCTCGCGGTGGCCGAGTTCCTCGCCCCCGAGGTTGCCGGAGCGGGCGCGGGCGGGGGCAACGCGCCGGCCACGCCACCGAGCGCGCCGGGCACCGGAACGCCGGGTCTCACCGATGCGCCCGTGGTTCCAGTCGTCGCCTCCGCCGCTCCGGGCAGCCCGACACCCGCGCCGACCGGCCCTACCGGTCAGGCGCGCTTCTCGTTCAACGGCCAGACCGTCACCGCCCGCGGCAGCCTCTACTCGCTGACCGCGGGGCAGACGGACTCCCCGACCGTGCCGATCCTCGAGGCGCTCGGCAGCTCGCTGAGCGTCGGCCAAAGCCTGATGGACGTCGGGAGCGGCGCCACGTTCGCCAGCACCGGGACGGCTCCCCTGCTCTACCTCGATCCGTCGAAGCTCGGCGCGGCCAGCGTGCTGACCCTGGACGGCGGGGCGGCCTTCAGCCTGAGCGGGACGCTGTTCCACGACCAGAACGGCGGAATCGGTCTCAGCTCCGACGTCGTGCGCGTCACCGGCGGCGCCAGCCTGATCGGAAGCGGCGCCTCCGCCCTGGTGGACCTGGTCGGCTCGAGCGCCAGCACCGCGGGCACGCTCCTGTCAGTGAGCGCGGGGGCGGTCGTGGACCTGGTCCGCGCCAGCGCGCCGCTGCTCAGCCTGACCCAGGGCGCAGCCTTGACCACCGACCGCACCCTCGTCGAGGTCTCGAACACGGCGGCGGTGAAGCTCAGCCAGATGACCGCGCTGACCGCCAGCAGTCTCACCATCAAGGGCCACGGGGTGAGCCTCTCCGGCGGCGCGACCATGTCCGTCGCGGGCGATCTCTTCCGCATCGCCAACGGCAGCACGCTCACCTTCACCAACGGCGCGCTCCTGAGCCTCTCCGGCGCTTCCACCCTCAACGTCACCGGCGCCCTCATCAACTTCATCGGCACCGGCAACACGTTCTCGATCACCAACAACCTCTGCGGCAATGGGGGCTGCTCGATCATCGGGGGCCTGCCGGTCCTGTTGACCGGCGGCGCGACCGGCGCCAATGTCACGCTCAGCAATCCGGTATTGAACGCGGGGGTGGCGAACAACATCCTGAACATCGCGCCGGGCTCCGCGGTGATCAGCGTCACCGGCGGTGCTCAGGTCAAGCAGGGACTCTAGGGCGGGACCTCAGTACTGCCAGGAGAGGGTGAGCGACCAGACGTTGCGGTTGTAGCTGTAGACGGCCAGGTTCGAGTCCGCGACGGTCCGCTGGTACTCGGCGGCCAGGGTCAGCGGGCACGGGGCGTTCGACGCGCAGCCGATGGAAGCCGGCCCCAGGTTCGCGACCAGCACCTGCTCCACCCGCACCACGTGGTTCTGCTCGAAGTCCTCCCGCTCCCGCGTGCCCGGGTTCACCACCGGCAGCAACGTGTTGGCATGCAGGTAGTGGCGCTGGTGCAGATCGAAGTCGTACTTGAGCCGCGTGGTGCCCCAGGGCAGCGTGTACTGCCCGCCGGCCAGGAAGCGGTTGCCCGCGTACTTGAAGTTCCTTCCGTCCGCGTCCTCGTAGTCGAACTGATAGCCGACGCGGATGTAGTGCTTGTCCTGGGCGAAGCGGAAGACGTGGGTCAGACCGACCATCCAGTTGCGCGCGTCGCGATCCTCGTCCAGCAGCTGTCCGGGCGACGCGTAGAAATCCTTGTTCTGGAAGCGCCCCAGGACCGTGGTCAGGTTGCCCTGGTTCTCCACCAGGGTCCCGAAGACGGTGGCGGTGTGGCGCTGGAGGAAGTCGTCGTTGCCGAGCGACAGGTAGTCCCAGGAGTACTGGGTGCCGACCTGGAACGGCATGGAGCCGACCGCCGAGCGGTAGGAGAGGGCGCCCGCCACCAGGTGATTCTGCACGTTGAAGTCGGGCAGGCGGTTGTTGTACGTCTGGAAGAACGAGTACGTGACCGAGGACTCCCAGGGGCCGGTCCGGAGCCACGCGTACTCGAGCCGGACCGCCGCGATCTCGCCCGTGGTGGCCGTCTTGCGGCGGCGGAGCGACTCCGCGGTGGGATCGTGGCTCGGCTGCGGGATCACCGCCACGTTGCTGTCGTAGAGGAAGCCCACCCGGACCTCGGCGTGGAACCGCCGTTCCTGGTCCCGAGCCGACGCCAGCGAGTCGCGGATCCGCTCGGCCGGGCCGGTGAGCGCCGAGCCGGTCTGCAACCGGAGCGCCGCGTCCACCTCCGCCACCGCCTGCTCCGGGAGCCCCAGGATCGCCAGGGTGAGGCCGGAGTAGAACCGCACCAGCTGCTGGATGTTCGGGTTCTTCGACGTCTCCGCCCGGAAGGCCTTGAGCGCGCCCTGGTAGTCCTTCTTCCGGTAGCGGATCAAGCCGACATAGTAGCCGACGCCTTCGGTCTGGGGCCGCTCGTTGAACACCTGCGTCAGCGGGCTCTCGGCCTGGTCGTAGCGCTCGAGGGCGAAGAAGGCCACGCCCAGCAGGAAGAGGATGGACAGGTCCCGCGGGGCGAGCGCCCGGGCCTTTTCCAGCACCTCCACCGCCTGCTCGGTCTTCTGCTGGGCCATCAGGACCAGGCCGCTGTAGTAGAGGGCCTCGACGTTCTTGGGGTCGAGCGCCAGAGCCTCCTTCAGCGAGGCCAGCGCCTCGTCATACTTGCGAGCGTCATAGGCCAGGATGGCCTGCGCGACGAACACGTCGGCCTCGGACTGCTGGGCCTCCGCCGGCATCACCGCTCCCGCCAGCAGGCAGGCGTTCGCCAGGCAGAGGTCGAGGATCAGCATTGCCGCCAGCACAGCACGGCGCCTCTTCGTGGAGCGATCTCGCGTAGATGGCATGATCGGAGCCGCTAATGTACCGAGAAGGGGCCCGGATAGTCCAACTTTCCGGGTGCCCGTCAAAAACCTGTCACAAGCCCCTGCCGGCCCGGGTAAGGTAGGCGCGTGACCACCCCCTTGACGCAGAACGAGGCGGTCTGGGCGGGCCTGGAGCGGGCTGTCGCGGCCCGTCATCGGCCCATCATGGAGGGCCTGGCGGGCTTCCTGCGCCTCGATACGGTGAGCCAGAACCCCGTGGGTGTTCGTGCTGGCGGAGAGTGGCTCGTCCAGGCGATGAAGGCCCGGGGCCTCGATGCGCAGATCATGGAGACAGGTGGAAATCCAGCGGTTTACGGCTCCCTTCCCCTCCCCGGTGCTCGCCGTACGATCCTGATCTACTGCCACTTCGACGTCAAGCCGGCACCCCCGGCCGGGTGGCTCCAGCCGTCGCCCTTCGAGCCCGTACTGCGTCGTGGGACGGCGGAGGAGGGTGCGCCGGTCCTGGGCCTGGCCGACGTGGCCGACCACCTCCTGGCCCAGCACCGGCTCTACGCGCGGGGCGCCTCGGACGACAAGGGCCCGATCTGGGCGCATCTCACCGCGCTGGAGCTCATGCGGGCCCAGGGCATCAGCCCCCGGGTGGCCCTCAAGTTCATCTTCGACGGCGAGGAGGAGATGGGCAGCACCCACTTCGGCGCCTTCACCGAGCGGCATCGCGACCTCCTCGCCGCCGACGTCGCGCTGGTGATGGACGGCCCGAAGGACGCGAGCGGCCGCCCCACGGTGGCCTTCGGGGCGCGCGGCATCCTCTCGCTCGAGCTCACGCTCGAGACGGCCCGTCGCGACGTGCACTCCGGCAACTTCAACGTCCCGAACCCGGCCTGGCGCCTCGTCGGCCTGCTGGCCTCCATGGCCGCGCCCGACGGGACGCCGCTCATCGAGGGCCTCGAGGACGGCGTGGTCCCGCCCACCGCCGCCGAGCGGGAGCTCATGGGCCGCATCCCGCTGGACCGTGCGGCGATCGAGCGGGAGCTTGGGGTGACCCTGCCCTCCGAGTACCTCGAGCGGCTCATGTTCCGCTCCACGCTCACCATCCGCGGCCTCAAGAGCGGGTTCACCGGTCGGGAGGCCCAGACCATCATCCCGAGCCAGGCCACGGTGGCCTTCGACGCCCGGCTCGTGAAGAACCAGCGCGTGGAGGTGGTGTACCGGCGGATCCTCGACCACATCCGAGCCCAGGGCTTCTCGGTGATCGAGTCGGCGGACGCCCCGATCCCCGACGAGCTACGCGGACGCGCGGTGCGGGTGGTGGAGCGGCGGGGCTACGATCCGGCCAAGACCCCCGCCGACCTCCCGATCTCGCGCCAGGTGATCGAGGCGGTGGAGCGCGCCCACGGCGGCGAGCCCGCGGTGGTGCTGCCGACCATGGGCGGCAGCGTTCCGCTCTGGGCCTTCACCGACATCCTGAAGCTGCCGACGATCGTCGTACCCTACGCCAACGCCAACAATCGCCAGCACAGCCCCAACGAGCACCTGCGGCTGGACCACCTGTACCAGGGTGTGCTCACTACCGCGCGGCTGCTCCACGATCTCGGCTAGCCCCTGCGTCGCCCTTCATCGGGACTACCGCGGCGACTCTCGTCGCCCGGTCATCAGGCGCCGTCTCAGTATGGCCGCCTCAACTCCCTGCCCTCCCAGAGATCCTAGCCCGACCGGCGGATCGCATGCGCGGGGACGGGGACCCTCTCAGGCGGGGCGGTCCGGGCTCAGCCCCGCGGCAGCCGCCCGGTCCACCAGCCAGATGAGCCGGCCGGCCTCGGGAGCCACGAGCTGGACCGGGAGACGCTCAGGCTCCCGAGGACCCTCCAGAGCCTCGCGGAGTGAAGCCGCCTTGTCGGCGCCCGTGACCAGCAGGCGTATCTCCGCCGCCCGGTTGAGCAGTGGCGGCGTCATCGTGATGCGCGTCTTGCCGATCCGAGCCACGGTATAGCCAACCACCCAGCGGCGCCGCTCGGTGAGCGCCTGGCTGTACGGGAACAGGGACGCGGTATGACCATCGCCCCCCATGCCGAGGAAGATCAGGTCGAAGATCGGGGGCAGGCCGTCGTCGGGGACCGCGAAGACCCGGCTCAGCTCGTCCTGGTACCGGGCCGCCGCCTGCTCCGGGTCCGCGAGCTCACCCTGGATGCGATGGATCCGGTCCGGCATCACGCCCAGCTTCCCCAGCAGCACGGAGGCCGCAACGCCGTAGTTGGACTCGGGATGCTCCGGGCCCACCGCGCGCTCATCGCCCCAGAAGAACTCGACGCGCCGCCAGTCGACCTGCGCCCAGCGGGGTGACTCGGCGAGGATCTCGTACATGCGGCGCGGCGTGGAGCCGCCGGACAGGGCGACACAGAACCGCCCGCGATCGGCGATGGCCGCCCGCGCCAGCTCCACCAGGTCCTGTGCCGCCGCCCGACTGACCGCCTCCGGGTCGGGAAG
>CAMLFJ010000133.1 GCA_946479205.1 uncultured bacterium
CGCCTGAGGCGGCCGCCGCCGCTGGAAGCGGCGCGCCAGGTCGTCGAAGGCCAGGTAGATGACCGGCGTCGTGTAGAGCGTGAGCACCTGGCTCACGATGAGGCCGCCGAAGATCGAGACCCCGAGCGGCCGGCGCAGCTCGGAGCCCACGCCCGAGCCGAGCGCGAGGGGGACACCGCCCAGCAGCGCGGCCATCGTGGTCATCAGGATCGGCCGGAAGCGGAGGAGGCAGGCCTGGTAGATGGCCTCCGGCGCGGGCTTGCCCTCGGTGCGCTGCGCGTCGAGGGCGAAGTCGATCATCATGATCGCGTTCTTCATCACGATTCCGATGAGCAAGATGATGCCGATCAACGCGATGACGCTCAGGTCGAGCCGCGCAGCCATCAGCGCGAGCAGCGCGCCCACCCCGGCCGAGGGCAGGGTCGACAGGATCGTCACCGGGTGGATCCAGCTCTCGTAGAGCACGCCGAGCACGATGTAGACGCAGACCACCGCGGCCAGGATCAGGAGGGGCTCGTTGGCGAGCGAGGCCTGGAAGGCCCGCGCCGCGCCCTGGAAGCTCGTCTCGATGCTCGCGGGCATCTTCAGATCGAGCCGGGTCGCGTCGATGGCGTCGACGCCCGCGCCCAGCGAGAAGCCGGGGGCGAGGTTGAACGAGATGGTCACGGCCGGGAACTGGCCCTGGTGGCTCACCAGCAGCGGGGTCGCGCGCTCCTCAAGGGCGGTGAAGGTGGAGAGCGGCACCTGCCCGCCGGCGCTCGAGCGCAGGTAGATCTGCTGCAGCGCGGCCGGCCCCTGGCGGTACTCGGGCTTGACCTCGAGCACGACGCGGTACTGGTTGAGCTGGGTGAAGATGGTGGAGATCTGCCGCTGGCCGAACGCGTTGTAGAGCGCGTCGTCGATCATCTGGGGCGTGATGCCGAGCCGCGCCGCGGTGTCGCGGTCGATGCGCACCGAGGTCTCGAGCCCCTGGTCCTGCTGGTCGCTCGCCACGTCCCGGAGGCCGGGCAGCGCGCGGAGGCGCTCGACCATCCGGGGCGCCCAGGTGTTGAGCTCGGCGACGCTCGGGCTCTCCAGGCTGTACTGGTACTGGGTGCGGCTCACCCGGTCCTCCACCGTCAGGTCCTGGACCGCCTGGAGGTAGAGGGTGATGCCGGGCACCTCGGCCAGGCGTGGCCGCAGGCGCTCGATGACGTCGCGCACGCTGACCCCGCGCTCGTCGAGAGGCTTCAGCGTGATCAGCATGCGGCCGCTGTTCAGCGTGACGTTGGTGCCGTCGATGCCGATGAAGGACGAGATGGTGTCCACCGCCGGATCGCTCAGGATGGCGCGGGCGACCGCCTGCTGTCGCACGGCCATGGCGGGGAACGACACGCTCTGGGGCGCCTCCGTGATGCCGAGGATCACGCCGGTGTCCTGAAGGGGGAAGAGGCCCTTGGGCACCACCGTGTAGAGGAGGAGGGTCAGGCCGAGGGTGCCCACCGCGACCAGCAGGGTGAGGGGCTGGTGGTTCAGGACCACGCGCAGGGTGCGCGCGTAGAAGGCGAGAATCCCGCTGAACACCGTCTGCGAGGCCCGCGCCACCCGGCTCAGCTCGTGCTCCTCGCGCCGGCGCAGCAGCTTGGCGCAGAGCATCGGGGTGAGGGTCAGGGACACCGCGGCCGAGACCAGGATCGCGGCGCTGAGGGTGATCGCGAACTCGCGGAAGAGCCGGCCCACGATGTCGCCCATGAACAGGAGCGGGATCAGCACCGCGATCAGCGAGACGGTCAGCGAGAGGATGGTGAAGCCGATCTGGGCCGAGCCCTTCAGCGCGGCCTCGAGCGGCGGGTCGCCCGCCTCGATGTAGCGCGCGATGTTCTCGATCATCACCACCGCGTCGTCCACCACGAACCCGGTGGAGATCGTCAGCGCCATCAGGGAGAGGTTGTTCAGGCTGAAGCCGAGCCCGTACATGACCGCGAAGGTGCCGATGATCGAGACCGGTACCGCAATGGACGGGATGAAGGTGGCGGCCGGGCTGCCCAGGAACAGGAAGATGACGAGCACCACCAGGATGACCGCGAGCATCAGCTCGATCTGCACATCGTGGACGGAGGCCCGGATGGTGGTGGTGCGGTCGCTCAGGATGGCGACCTTCACCGAGGACGGGAGCGTGGCCTGCAGGACGGGCAGGAGCTTCTTGACGCGGTCCACCACCTGGATCAGGTTGGCGCCCGGCTGGCGCTGGATGTTGACGATCACGGCCGGCTCATTGCCCATCCACGCGGCCTGGCGCAGGTTCTCCGCGTCGTCCACCGTGTCGGCCACGTCGGAGAGGTGCACCGGGGCGCCGCCGCGGTAGGCGATGACCAGATTGCGGTACTGAGCGCTCGAGACGAGCTGATCGTTCGCCCCGATCGTGAAGGCCTGGCGCGGGCCGTCGAGGCTGCCCTTGGCCTGGTTCACGCTGGCCGCCGCCACCGCCGTGCGCACGTCCTCGAGGGTCAGGGCGTTGGCGGCCAGGCGCGCCGGGTTGACCTGGATGCGGATGGCCGGCTTCTGCCCGCCGCTCAGGGTGACGAGGCCCACCCCGGGGAGCTGGGAGATCTTGGGCACGAGCCGGGTGTCGGCCAGGTCCTGCACGGTGGTGAGCGGCAGCGTGGTCGAGGTGAGGCCGAGGGTGAGGATGGGGGCGTCGGCCGGGTTGACCTTGCTGTAGATCGGAGGGTTGGGCAGGTCGTTGGGCAGGAACGAGGTGGCCGCGTTGATCGCGGCCTGCACCTGCTGTTCGGCGATGTCGAGGGCCAGGTTCAGGTCGAACTGCAGGGTGATGACGCTGCTGGTGGACGAGCTGGTCGACGTCATCTGCTTGAGCCCCGGCATCTGGCCGAACTGTCGCTCGAGCGGGGCGGTGGCCGCGGAGGCCATCACGTCGGGGCTCGCGCCCGGATAGAACGTCTGCACCTGCATGGTCGGGTAGTCGACCTGCGGCAGCGCGGAGACGGCCAGCAGCCGGTAGGCGACGATGCCGGCCAGGATGATCGCGGCGGTGAGGAGCGAGGTGGCGACCGGCCGGAGGATGAACGGCCGTGAGGGGTTCATGTCCCCTTGCGTGGGGCGGGGCGCTCACCGCGGGTCGTGGGCTCCACGCGCGAGCGCTCCTGCACCTTGTCGGCCCCGTCCACGATGAGCGCGTCGCCCGCGGCCACACCCTCGCGCACCGCGGTGACGCCGCCCTCGGTGGGTCCGGGCGTGACCTTCCGCAGCTCGACGGTCTTGTCCGGCTTCACCAGGTACACGAAGGGGCCCTGGGCCCCGCGCTGGATCGCCTCGTTCGGCACGAGCACCGCGCCGCGAAGCGAGTCCACCAGGATGCGCGCGTTGACGAACTGGTTCGGGAACAGCGAGCCGTCGGCATTGACGAAGGAGGCCTTGAGCTTGACGGTGCCGGTCGTCGCGTCGATCTGGTTGTCCACCGCGACCAGGACTCCGGTCGCCAGCTTGGTGCGGCCCTCGCGGTCGTAGGCGTCCACCGCGATGGAGCCGCCGCCCGCGCGCTGGCGGGCGAGCACCGGCGGCAGATTGTCCTGGGGAATCGTGAACACCACCGCGATCGGCTCCACCTGGGCGAGCACGACGAGCCCGCCCGCGTCGTTGGCCTTGATCATGTTACCGGGATCCACGAGGCGGAGCCCGGCGCGGCCGGTGATGGGGGCGATGATGCGCGTGTAGGTGAGCTGCAGGCGGATGCTGTCGATCTGCCCCTGGTCCGACTTGATGGACGCGGCGAGCTGGGCGACCGTCGAGGCCTGGGTGTCCATCTGCTGCTGCGGGATGAAGCCGCCCTTGACCAGGGTGCGGTAGCGCTCGAGGTCCATGCTCGCGTTGGAGAGGGCGGCCTCGTCCTTCGCGAGCTGCGCCTGCGCCTGGGTGAGCTGCGTCTCGAAGGGGCGGGGATCGATCTCGGCGAGGAGCTCGCCCTGCCGCACGACCTGGCCTTCCTGGAACAGCGTCCGCATGAGCTGGCCGTCCACGCGGCTGCGGACCGTGACGATGCTGAGGGGGGTGACCGAGCCGAGCCCGGTGAGGTAGACGCCGAGATCGCCACTGCGGGCGGTGACGGTCACGACCGGCACCGGGCGGGGCCCGGTCGCGGGGGCCGCCGGCTGGATCCGCTTGGGCCGGGCCACCGCGTAGTAGGCGCCGGCGGCGATGAGGACGGTGAGGATGAGACAGATTACCCAGATTCGTCGGGCCCTTCCCGCCATGCCGGTCGTCTCCCCCTTTCGTGGCTTCGCTTGTAGCATATTTCGACGGGGGGGCAGGGCGCATCATTCGTGTCGACCCTCCGCGCCGACGCTGCGGGCCACGCGCTCGGGCGTGCCCAGGTCCCACCAGGTCAACGCTGGGATCTCCGCGACGGCCCGCGGGACCTCCGAGGATGCCAGAATTGCGCGGGTGAAGTCCGCGGTGGGGGCGAAGAGGTAGGCCTGCTGGAGCGCGAGGGGCTCGTACCGCGTGCCCGCGAACAGGTCGAAGCGGGTGAGGCGGTCGTGAAGGAGCGGCAGGCACGCGCGGCCCGCATCGACCAGGGCCGTCGCGGTGGCGGTGAAGACGAAGGTATTGCACAGGGCGTGACCGTGCAGACGGCGGGCGAGCGCGGCGGGCGGCCGCTCGTGGAACGCCCGGATGCGATGGACCACGCCGCCGCAACCCGTCCAGCCGATCGGCTCTCCCGGCTCGATCCAGCCGTGGTCGGGCGCCGGCTCGGTCGGGTGCACGCCGAGCAGGAGGAGCCATTCCGGATGATCCCGGACGTACCCGCCCGCGGCGGCGACGTGGCTCATGAAGATCGCCTCCTCCACGATGAAGTGGTTGGTGGGGAAGACCGCGATCACGGCACCCGGCGCCCGGGACCGGATCCAGTGCGCGGCCAGCAGCACCCCCGCCGCGGTACCCCGGTCGCTGGGCTGGGCGAGCACCGTGACCTCGGCGTGCCCGGCGAGCTCGCCCGCCACGTGGTCGGCGTGGCTCGCCTGGGTCACCGCGACGGTCCGCGAGGGTGGGATCAGCCGCGCCACCCGGTCCAGGGTGTGGCGCAGCAACGTCTGCGGGTCGCCGGCGCCCCCGGCGAGGACGACCGCCCAGAGATCGCTTCTCGAATCGAGCATGGCTTCGACCTCCCGCGCGAAGGCCGCGATCGCGCCGCGGCCTTCGCGCCTGATTGTTCGCTGCGCTAACCGGGGAGCTCCACGAAATCGAACGACGCCACGTCGACGCGGTAGAAGCGGCTCTGGGGGACCGCGACGTCGAAGTAGGTGCGGCCGTGGGCGGGCACCGCCTCGCCGATCGGCGTGACCACGCGGGCGACGTCGTTGCCGCTCGCGTCGATCTCGTGAATGCGCAGCGCGACGTTGATCGCGGAATCGCCACAGTCGTTGTAGACGTAGCCGGAGATGCGGGCGCGACCCGCCGCGCCCTGACCGGCGGTCCACTCGACGTGGAAGAAGTGATCGGCGAGCGCGCTCTCGGCGTCCGGGTCCCGCGTCGTGACCACCGGCGCCGACTCGTCCCCGTCCAGCCCGGCTTCGCTCCAGGCGGCGCGCGCCACGTGCGCGTCGAGTCCGGCCACGCCGAGCGCGGCCACCGCAAAGCTCATCAGCATCACCTTCAAGATCCGGAACATGAAATAGTCCTCCTCCGTTCGGTATGGGTCGTTCGGGGCGACGGGATCGAAGCGGGGCTAGCGAGCGGGTGGAGCGCGGGACTGGGCGGAGGAGACCCAGACCCGGAGCGGGATCGACCTGGGCGCCGGGGTCAGGCGGCCGATCAGCGGGGCGACGAGCGGGAGATCGACCGGGGCCGGAACGTGCCCGGTCCCCGAGGTGATCAGCGTGACGATGGCGTCGCCGTCGTCGTCGTCGTAGATGCCCTGGATCCAGGTGGGATCCGGCGGACTCGCGTGGGCGAGTCCGGGCAGCGCGACCGGCGCGAGCAGCAGCAGGACGATGAGCAGGCGCTTCATGCTAGGGGCGGGGCGACTGCATCAGCTGGCGCATCTCCTCGCGGAGCTGGCTGAGGCGCTCCTTGGTCTGGGCGGCCCGCGCGAGCTGCTCGGGCGTGAGCACGGCGCGGACCTCGAGCGCGGCCTGCGCGCCGTCCTGCGCGAGCTGGTCGCGGAGCTGGCCGATGCGCCCGAGCTGGGGCTGCAGGTCGGCCGGCTGGAGCGGGCCGGGGGCCAGCAGCTTCGCGCCCAGCTCCTGCTGGGCCTGGCGGAGCTGCTCGATGACCGGGCGCGTGGTGGTCCGGTGCGTGGCCAGGATCCCGCGCACCTTTGCCTGCTGCTCGGGGGTGAGGCCGGCCGCGCGGATCATGAGCCAGAGCTCGCCGTCCGTCCGGCCCATGGGCCCGCGGATGCCCCCCATCGGGCCGCCGGGCCCGGGCGCGGGAGACTGGGCGACGGCCGCGGTCGCGGTCGAGACGAGGAGGAGCGCGGCGGCGAGGATCGCGCGGGTCGTCAGCGGGCGCTTCATGGGTCTCCTCCGGTGAGCGCGTGGTCGAGCTCCTGGGCCATCATCTCGAGACTCAGGGCGGGATCTTCCACCGACGTGGTGGGCGGATCGCCGCTCACCGAGAACAGCGCGGCCGAGACGTCGGCCAGGATCGCGGCGACCTCCTGCGGCTGCATGGTGGGCGGCGGGCTCACCGCGCGCCACACCGCGACCTCGACCCAGATCAGCAGCGCGGCCGCGACGGCGGCGAGCCCGACGGTGACCGGCATGAAGCGTCGCCGCCGGGCTGGCGCCGGCCGCGTCCGGGGCTCGGGCGTGTCGCGCAGCACTCCGGTGATCAGGGCCAGCTCGTTCCGGATCCGCCGGTGGCGGGTCGCGCACCCCGCGCAGCCGGCCAGGTGGACCCGCTCGGCCACCGAGGCGAGATCCGCCTCGACCCGCTCCAGCGCGTCGTCGGAGAGGCAGGGGTTCATCGGGCGTCTCCCAGGCTCCGGCGCAGGGCGCGCACCGCCCGGAAGAGATGGCGCTTCACGCTGCCGGGGTTCAGCCCGAGCGCCTCCGCCACCGCGAGCGTGGATTGCTCCTCGATGTGGCGGAGCGCGAAGACCTCCTGCTGGCGCCGGGGCAGCGCTCGGAAGGCGATCCAGATGCGCCGCCGCGTCTCCGCGCCGATCGCGACGTCGCTGGGTGCGGGGGTCAGGGCCACCAGGGGCACCTCGTCGAGCTGGGTGCCGCGCAGGCGGAACCGCATCCAGCCGCCGGCCCGCCGCCGGTCGCGGCAGCCGTTGACCGCGACCCGGGTGAGCCAGGCGCCCCAGTTGGCCGGGACCTGGCCGAGCCGCTCGGCTTCGTGCGCCTTCAGAAAGACGTCCTGGACCACGTCATCGGCCTCCTGCGGATCGCCCAGGAGCAGGCGACACAGGCGTTGAAGGCGCCCGTAGTGGGCGGCGACCAGCAGATCCGGCCGGGGTGCGGGCTCCACGTCCCTCTGACGAGCGTCCCATCCCCTCTCATCAGTCCTGACGAACGAAATCGACGATGCGTTGACACCCGGGGGCGGTCAACCGGGGCTGGCGCATGTTCGTCACACGAGGTGGGGCTTGTGGGCCCTCGAGCCGTCAGCAGGTGGCGAGCATCTGGTGCCCCAAGGGAGGACCGGCATGAACGTCTGGGCCAGCGCTCGCATCGCCGTCCGCGCGCTCCGGATCAACAAGCTGCGGAGCGCGCTCACCATGCTGGGCATCGTCATCGGCGTGGGCGCGGTCATCACCATGGTGGCGGTGGGCGCGGGGGCGCAGGCGCGGGTGG
>CAMLFJ010000134.1 GCA_946479205.1 uncultured bacterium
GGCAGTGCGAGCAGTGCGAGGTGAGGCCCTCCTGGGGCCGAGCCGAGCGGATAAGAGAAGAGAAGTCCCGGTGGCTACCACCACCCGTAGCGTCGTCTTGACACTCAACCCCGACGGAGCGTAAGGTTGCTCCGTGGTTTCCACCATTGCGCTCGGAGCCGACCACGCCGGGTATGAGCTAAAGGAAGCCCTCAAGGGCTGGCTCATAAATCACGGCCTCCACGTTCTCGACCTCGGCACCCACTCCACCGAGTCGGTGGACTACCCCGACTACGCGGCCCTGGTCGGCGAATCCGTGGCCGACCACAAGGTGGAGCGCGGCCTGCTGGTCTGCGGCACCGGCATCGGCATGGCGATCGCGGCCAACAAGGTCCCCGGGATCCGCGCGGCCCTGTGCGCGGATCTCTACACCGCGCGGATGAGCCGCGAGCACAACGACGCCAACGTGCTGGTGCTGGGCGGCCGCCTGATGGGCGCGGACATGGCCGCGGACATCCTTCGGGCGTGGCTCGAGACCGAGTTCGCGGGCGGCCGTCACGCGCGCCGGGTGGAGAAGATCGCCGACATCGAGCGGCGGCATCCGGAGGGCCGGCCGTGAGCCGCCTCGAGCAGGTGGATCCCGAGATCGCCAAGGCGATCCGGGCCGAGACCGAGCGCCAGTCCCGCAACCTCGAGCTGATCGCGTCCGAGAACTTCGTCTCCGAGGCGGTGCTGGAGGCGGTGGGCTCGGTGATGACGAACAAGTACGCCGAGGGCTACCCGGGCAAGCGCTACTACGGTGGCTGCGAGATCGTGGACATCGCCGAGGATCTGGCGATCTCCCGCGCCAAGGAGCTCTTCGGGGCGGAGCACGTGAACGTGCAGCCGCACTCGGGATCCCAGGCCAACATGGCGGTCTACTTCGCCCTGCTCAAGCCGGGAGACACCGTGCTGGGCCCCAACCTGGCGCACGGCGGGCATCTCACCGCGGGCAGCCCGATGAACTTCTCGGGCCGCTTCTACAACATCGTCCCCTACGGCGTCACCAAGGACACCGAGCGCATCGACCTGGACCAGGTGCGCGACATGGCCCGCACGCACCGCCCGAAGCTCATCATCGCGGGCGGTTCCGCGTTCCCGCGCGCCATCGAGTTCAAGCCGTTCCGCGAGATCGCGGACGAGGTCGGCGCCAAGCTCATGGCTGACATCGCCCACCCGGCGGGCCTGGTGGCGGCGGGGCTCCATCCCTCGCCGGTTCCGTTCGCCGACTTCGTCACCACGACCACCCACAAGACCCTGCGCGGGCCGCGGGGCGGCATGGTGATGTGCCGCGGTCAGTACGCGAAGGATCTCGATCGCACCGTGCTGCCCGGCATCCAGGGCGGGCCCCTCATGCACGTGATCGCGGCCAAGGCGGTGGCCTTCCGCGAGGCCCAGACGCAGGAATGGCGCGCGTACCAGGCGCAGATCGTGAAGAACGCCAAGGCGTTCGCGGAGGCGATGCTCGCGCGCGGCTTCCGGCTGGTCTCGGGCGGCACCGACACGCACCTGATCCTGGTGGACCTCACCTCCCGCAGCGTCACCGGCAAGGACGCGCAGGAGGCGCTCGATCGCGCCTGGATCACCGTCAACAAGAACGGCATTCCCTTCGACACCAAGGGCCCGATGGTCACGAGCGGGATTCGCATCGGGACGCCCGCGGTGACCACCCGCGGCATGAAGGAGCCCGAGATGGCCCGGATCGCGGAGCTGATCGACCGCGTGCTCTCCCGTCCGGGAGACGGCGGGGTGGAGGCGACGGTGCGGGGCCAGGTCCAGGAGCTGACCTCCCAGTTCCCGCTCTACCCGGAGCGCCTGAAGTGAAGTGCCCGTTCTGCGGCCACACCGAGGACCGCGTGGTGGACTCGCGGGTGGGCCGGGACGGGGAGTTCATCCGCCGGCGCCGCGCCTGCCTCAAGTGCAACCGCCGCTACACGACCTACGAGTACATCGAGGACGTGCTGCCCCACGTGGTCAAGCGCGACGGCCGCCGCGAGCCCTTCGACCGCCAGAAGCTGCGCGGCTCGATCCTCAAGTCCTGCGAGAAGCGCTCGGTGGGGGTGCAGGCGGTGGACGACGTGGTCGCCGACATCGAGGCCAAGCTGCACGACCGCGCCGAGAAGGAGATCACCAGCCTCGAGCTCGGTGAGATCGTGATGGAGCATCTCCAGAAGCTGGACCAGGTGGCCTACGTGCGGTTCGCCTCGGTGTACCGCCAGTTCAAGGACATCTCCCAGTTCATGGACGAGGTGAAGCACCTCATCAAGGACGACAAGCCGGCGAAGGTCGCCCCCGGCAAGCCGAAGGCCACGGCCAAGCGGTAGACCACCCCCTCACCCTGCCCTCTCCCCTGAGGGGAGAGGGGGATGAGGAGGGACGGCTCTTGTAGTCGTCAGCGCGACGCCCGCGATCACGCCGCAGGCGCCGATCCAGTGGTACCAGCGGATCGGCTCGCCCACCACCAGCCAGGACAGCCCCAGCACCATGAACGGGATGAGGTTCGTGAACACCGCGGCCCGTCCCGGCCCCACCGTCCGCACCGCCTGGTAGAAAGCGAGGTGCGCGGGGGTGCCGAGCAGGGAGCTGTAGAGCACGACCACGACCGCGATCCCCGAGGCCCCCGCGAAGCTCCGCCACGGCCGCTCCACCAGCGCGAGCGGGAGCAGCAGCCCCGCCGCCACCACGTGCGCGCCCGCCAGCATCTGCAGCGGCGAGAAGGTGGAGCGGTTGGCGCGGCTGTAGAGCGTGTAGGTCACCCAGAGCATCTGGGAGACCAGGATGATCACGTCACCCCGGTTGGCCGACAGCGTCCGCAAGACCTCGAACGACCCGCGCGCGATCGTGAGGACGACCGCGGCCATCGTGAGGGCGATCCCGACCAGGTTGAGGGTCGAGAGGCGCTCGCGCAGCATCGCGGAGGCCGCGAGGGCCACCACCACCGGGGCCGCCGCCCCGAGGATCCCCGCGTTGGCGGGAGTCGTGAACATCATCCCGGTGTACCAGAGCACCGAGTTGCCCACGAAGCCGCTGACCCCGAGCACGATCACCGCGGTGAGATCGCGGCGCGCGAGAGGCGGCAGCGGGCCCTCGAGCACGCGCGTGGTGAGCACGAGCAGGGGCGCGGCGATCAGCGCGCGCAGCGCCGCGAGCGTCATCGGACCGAGCTCGGAGAGGCCGAGCTTGGCGAGGGGGAAGTTGCCGGCCCAGATGAGGGCCACGACCAACACGAGGAGGTACGCGTCGCGATGGGTCACGTGAGATGGAACGGCCCTGCCGGGATGGGGCCGACAGGGCCGAGCGCCACGAGTGGCGCCTTACTTCTTCTTTTTCTTCTTCGCGGCCTTCTTCTTCGCCATCATGTCACCCCCCTCCCGATCCCCGCGCGTCAGCGGTCGATCTGTCCGGACTCTAGGGGAGGGTCCAGGGGGTGTCAAGGACAAAATACCGGATAGAGGGGTGATCACGTCTCGCAGCCCCCATATCTAGGGGGCGCGACGAGCTAGGTCTTCTCGTGCGCGGAGGACGGCTTGCGATGCTCGCGGCGCTTCACGTACTCCTGGTTGAGCGCCACGCCCTTCTTGCAGAGCGGACAGTTCTCGATGGCGTAGGTGGGGAAGTCGCGGCTCACGAGGCTGAAGATCTCCTTGCCGTCGATCACCGACTTCTTGGTGCGGCGCCACAGCGCGCCGATGCCGATGACCTGGCCGCCCAGGTCCTCCACGAGCTGGGAGAGCAGCCGCACGGTGGTTCCGGAGCTCACCAGGTCCTCGACGATCAGCACCTTGGTGCCGGCGCGGATGAAGCGCTGGAACTCGACGGGCAGGGTCACCCGGCGCTTGCCCCCGCTGACCCCCTTCGTGCCGTAGGCCAGGGTGGGCCGCGAGGGGTGGGCGCGGGCCACGCAGTGCGACAGGATCAGGGCGCCGGGTCCGGTGGAGAGCACGACGTCGATGGGCCACTGCGCGAAGTGCTTGGCGATGACCGCTCCGAGCCCCTCGGTGAAGGAGGCCTCGGTGGTGACCAGGGTCTTCTCGATGTACTCGCTGGTGTGGTGGCCCGACGGCAGCAGGACGTGATCGTTGGCGTGGTAGGCGCCGGTGCGCTTGAGGATCTCGAGGTGGATCTTCTCCCGTACCTCGGCGTCCATCTGGCTGTCGGATTGTCGCGGCGGCGGGGCCATCAGTCGTTCAAGGATGACGGTCGGCGCGCGGCGTGTCAACTCGAAAGTGGGCATGCTATCCTTCCGCGCATGAGGCTCCTGGCGCTCGAGACCGCCACGCTCGCGGGCGGGGCCGCGCTGCTCGACGACGGCCGTCTCATCGGCGAGAGCCGGCTCAACATCGCCCTCACGCATTCCGAGCGGCTCATGGCGGTGGTGGACCGCCTGCTCCAGGACTGCGCGTGGGACGCGACGAGCCTGGACGCGCTCGCGGTGTCCATCGGGCCGGGCTCGTTCACCGGCCTGCGGGTCGGCGCGGCCACCGCCAAGGGACTGGCGCTGGCCCTCGAGATCGAGGTGGCTCCGGTGCCCACGCTGGACGCGCTCGCCGCCACGCTGCCCTTCGCGGACGCGCCGGTCTGCGCGATCCTCGCCGCGCGCCGCGACGAGGTCTACTGCTCGCTCTACCGCTGGACCGGTGGGGCGATGGCGCGGGAGTGGGACTACCTGGCCCTGCCGCCCGCGGAGGCGGCGGCGCGCCTCGAGGCGCCGGTGATCGTGCTGGGCGACGGGGTCGCGGCCTGCCGGCCGCACCTGGGCCGGCTCGGCGCGGGCCTGCGCGAGGCCGACCCGGTCCACTCCCTGCCGTCGCCCGCGGTGGTGGGCGCGCTGGGGCACGCGATCCTCGCGGCGGGCGGCGGCATCCCGGCCGAGCGGCTCGCGCCCCTCTACCTGCGGCCCTCCGAGGCCGAGCTCCGGGCCCGGCATGCGTGAGGCGCCGCCCGCGGACGTGACCCTCGAGCCGATGACGCTCGAGGACCTGGACGACGTGCTCGTCATCGAGCGCGCGTCCTTCCAGACTCCGTGGTCCCGCGGCGCGTTCCGCTACGAGCTCACCCAGAACCGCGTCGCGAAATGCTCGGTGGTGCGCTGGCACGGCCGGCTCGTCGGCTACCTCTGTCTCTGGGAGATCGGCCACGAGATCCACGTGACCAACCTGGCCACGCACCCCGACGTCCGCCGCCACGGCCTCGCGCGCGCGCTGCTGAGCGCGGTGCTCGACGACGCCCGCGAGCGCGCGGTGACCCTGGCCTTCCTCGAGGTGCGTCCCACCAACGCGGAGGCCCTCGCCCTCTACGAGAGCTTCGGCTTCCGGGTCATCGGCCGGCGCAAGGGGTACTACTTCGACACCGGCGAGGACGCCCTGGTGATGGAGGCCCGCCTGAGCGGGGAGGTGCTCTGACCGACCTCGTCCGCCGGATGCTCGACGGCGATCGTCTGGCCCTGGCGCGCCTGATCACCCGGATCGAGAACCGGATGCCCGACGTGTCGGACATCATGCGGGCGATCCACGAGCGCACCGGCCGCGCCTACGTGCTCGGCATCACCGGGCCACCCGGCGCCGGGAAGTCCACGCTGGTGGACCGGGTCACGAGCCTCCTGCGCGCCGAGAAGATCCCGGTCGGCGTGATCGCGGTGGACCCCTCGAGCCCCTTCACGGGCGGCGCGGTGCTCGGCGACCGCATCCGCATGCAGGCCCACACGCTCGATCCGGACGTGTTCATCCGCAGCATGGCCACCCGGGGCAGCCTCGGCGGCCTGGCCCGCGCCACCGGCGACGTGATCAAGCTGATGGACGCCTTCGGCTTCCCGTGGATCATCATCGAGACGGTCGGCGTCGGCCAGACCGAGCTCGACATCATCCGGCAGGCCGACACCACCGTGGTGGCGCTGGTCCCGGAGTCGGGCGACTCGATCCAGGCAATGAAGGCGGGGCTCATGGAGGTGGCCGACATCTTCGTGGTCAACAAGGCGGACCGCGACGGCGCCCACGCCCTGATGGCCGAGCTGCGCTTCAGCGTGCATCTGCACTACACGAGCGGGGCGGCGGCGAAGGACGTGGACTGGGAGGTGCCGGTGCTGGCGGCCCAGGCCGCGAACGACGTGGGGATCGACGCGCTGCTCGCCGACGTGCGGAAGCACCGGAGCGCGCTCGAGCAGGCGGGCGCTCTCGAGAAGCGGCGGCAGGCGCGCCGGCGCTCCGAGCTGGAGGCGCTGCTGGTCGAGGAATTCAGCGCCCAGATCACCGCGCGGGTGCAGACCGACCCCGCGCTCGCGCGCACGCTCGAGGCGGTGACCGCGGGCACGCTCGATTCCTACTCGGCGGTGGCCCAGATCCTCGCCCAGACGCTCAAGCGGCCTTGACAGCCCCGAGACCCCACCCCACTATGCTGCCCATGAGGCGCGCCTGATGCTGCCTTCGCACACCTGGTACGGCGTCGTTCCCGGCTGGCTCATCTTCGCCGCGATGATCGCGGTGGCGGGCGCGCTCTTCACGCGGCGGGCCTGGTTCCTCCTGCGCCTCCTGCTCAAGGGCAAGCCGCTGCCGCGCTGGGACCACGTGCCCGCGCGGGTCGGACGGGTGATCGTCTACGTCTTCGGCCAGGCCCGGCTGCTCGCCAACGATTTCTGGCCGGGGCTGATGCACGCGATCATCTTCTGGGGCTTCGTCGTCCTCACCCTCGGCACCGTCGAGTTCTTCGGTCGCGGCGTCACCGAGTCGTTCTTCCTGCCGCTCCTGTCCGAGACGCCGCACTACCTGGTCCTCCAGGATCTCTTCAGCACGCTCGTGATCCTCGCGGTGGGCTACGCGCTCTTCCGGCGGCTCGTCACGAAGCCGAAGCGGCTCAACTTCTCGACCGAAGCCCTGGTGATCCTGCTCCTGATCCTGGGCCTGATGGTGACGGACCTGGTGGCGGACGCCGCCCACATGCGACTGGTCCCGGAGCCCCACAACCACTGGCAGTTCGCGGGGCGCGCGGTCGCGGGTGCGCTCGGCTCGCTATCCCCGGCCGCGGTCCAGGTGGTCTTCCACCTGGCCTGGTGGGCGCACGCGGGTCTGCTCCTGGGCTTCCTGGTGCTGCTGCCCTACTCCAAGCACCTGCACATCCTGGTCTCGCCGCTCAACGTCTTCTTCTCGCCGCTCGAGCCCAAGGGCCAGTACCGCAGCATGGACCTCGAGAACTCGGAGACCTTCGGGGTCGGCAGCCTCACCGAGCTGGCCTGGAAGGATCTCTTCGACACCTACAACTGCACCGAGTGCGGGCGCTGCACCTCGCGCTGCCCGGCGAACATGAGCGGCAAGGAGCTCGACCCGAAGTGGCTCATCCTCAACCTGCGGCACCAGCTCTTCGAGGAGGCGCCGGTCCTTCTCGGGCAGCCCGGGGGGCGCGGCCCCCAGAAGGCGCTGGTGGGTGACGTCATCCACGACAACGTGCTGTGGGCCTGCACGACCTGCCGCTGGTGCGTGGACGCCTGCCCGGTGTTCATCGAGCACGTACCGAAGATCGTGGACATGCGCCGCTGGCTGGTGCTCACCGAGTCGCGCTTCCCGGCCGAGCTGCAGCCCGCCTTCCGGAACCTCGAGACCAACGGCAACCCGTGGCAGATGTCGTGGCAGACCCGCGCCGACTGGGCGCAGGACCTGGGCGTCAAGCAGATGGCCGAGGTCCGGGAGGCCGAGTACCTCTACTGGGTCGGCTGCTACGGCTCCTTCGACGAGCGCAAC
>CAMLFJ010000135.1 GCA_946479205.1 uncultured bacterium
CGGAACCGCGTGTCGGGGAGATGGTCGCGGCTCTGGCACGGCAGGCGATCGACTCGGTCGCCTCGGAGGGGGTCCCCCGCTCCGACATCGAAGGTCCACGTGCGCGCGACGTTGATGCCCATGAGCTGGACCATGAGGTTGTCGCTGGTGCCGGCCCGGATCACGAGGCCGAGGTTGGTCTTGTTCAGCAGGAGCCAGAGCAGGGGCAGCAGCGCCGCGGTGACGACCAGGATGAAGACGCGGTAGCTGTGGACGTCGAGGGCCCCGATCCGGAAGAGCGAGCCGGAGAGCGCCTCCGGGATCGCGAACGGCTTGCCGGGCCGGCCGAAGGTCATCCGCACCAGGTCCGGGATCATGATGGCGAGCCCGTAGGTCACCAGCACCCCCGCGAAGTTGGCGTTCTTGGTCCCGTAGATGCGCTTGAGCACCCCGCGCTCGACGAGGACGCCGACGAGGCCGACCGACAGCGGCGCGGTGAGCAGGGCGAGCCAGAAGCTCCCGGTGAGCTGGATGGTGAGCCAGCCCGCGTAGGCCCCCAGCATGTAGAAGATCCCGTGGGCGAAGTTGATGATGCCCATGAGCCCGAACACGATGGACAGGCCCAGCGCCACCAGGATCAGGATGCAGCCGTTCACCAGCCCGATGAAGAGCTGCGCGTACCAGACGTCGAGGGGAAACCCGAAGAGCGTCAGATCTGCTGGCTCAGGGGCTTCTTCGAATCGAAGCCTTCACCCTCGCACGACTCGGAGATCGTCTCGCCGCTCACGCTCTGCACGATGTCGAAGAAGTCCCACGCGTCCTTCATCGCGGAGGCCGGCTTGCCCTTGCAGAGGTACACCTCCTGCATGTTGACGTGGTCGCAGGCGCGGATCTGCTCGGGGCCCTTGAGGTGCTGGAACTTCCGGCCCTCGAGGGCGCGGGTCACCTTGTCGGTCTCGAGCGACTTGACCTCGTTCGCGGTCTCGAGGAGCAGGCGCACCGTCGAGTAGGTGGACGCGGTGTACCCGGAGGGGGCGCGCTTGCGCAGCGCCACGTGCCGATCGTAGTAGCGCTTGGCCGCCGGGAACTTGTCCTTGAGGTGCCAGTACCACGGCATCCCGACGTAGAAGTTCTCGTACACGCCCGCCCCCGCGGCCTCCGCGAAGGTGAGCTCGGTGATGGAGTGGATGACCCGCGACTGCTTGGCGAGGCCGAACTCCTGCACCTGCTTCGCGCACGCCACCTGGTCCGCGGCCCACGTGGTGATGAAGACGACGTCGGCCTTGGCCGCGGCCACCTTGGGCAGGAAGGGGAGGAAGTCGCGGGTGCCGAGGGGCGCCCACGTCACCCCGGTCCACTCGGCGCCCACCTCCTTGGCCACCAGCGAGTACGCCCGCTCGAACATCTGGGGCCACGAGTAGTTGTTCGCGAGCATGTGCCACTTCTTGCCCATCTTCTGGGCATCCACGAAGCGCGCCGCGGCGGCCGCGGTCTGGTAGGGCGTGAGGTTGTTGCCGAACTGGTACTTGCACATCTTGCCCTTGATGGTCAGGAAGTTCTGGCCGAAGAAGCTCACGATCACGTCGTTCTTGCACCCGACCTCCGCCATCGCGATCCCCTCGAAGCCCACGATGGCCCCGACCAGGAACGCCGCCTTCTCCACCTCGATCAGCTCGGTGGCCTTGCGCTTCGCCACCTCGGGCTTGAACTCGGAGTCGCGGATGACCGTCTCGACCTTCCGCCCCATCACGCCGCCCGCCGCGTTGACGTCCTCGATCGCGATCTGGGTCGCGGTCAGCATCTCCTGGGCCTCGAGCGCCATCGGCCCGGTCATCGGGACCACCACGCCGACCTTGATCGCCTGCTGGCCGAGGGCGAGGCGGTTGACGAAGGGGAAGCCGGAGACCGCGCTGACCGCGCCGGCTCCCGCGAGGGTCTTGAGCATCGTTCGCCGCGTGGTCGGATTCATCGTGGATATCCTCCGCTCTGGCGCGAGATGTGACGCTGACGCGACTGCCTTATAACACGCGCGCGACGACGGCGTCCACTCCCGGCGCCCGCGGCGCTGTGGTAGGCTCCGCGTGGAGATCGGCCTTGCCCAGGGACCTGCACTTCGGCCTCATCCTCGCCCTCACCATCCGCGGTCTGGCGGTGACGTCCTACGACGACATGCGCAGGGTGGCCGGGCTCGCCGAGGAGCTCGGCTTCGACTCGATCTGGCTCTGCGATCACTTCCTCACCCTGGACCCGGACGCGTACGTGGATGACGCGGGGATCGCGGGGCGGGCGACTCCGTCCGGCCGCGCGATCGAGCGCCACTCGATGCCGCTGCTCGAATGCTGGACCGCGCTCTCCGCGCTCGCCCGGGACACCACCCGCCTCCGCCTCGGCACCAGCGTGCTCTGCCATTCCTACCGGTCGCCCGCGGTGCTGGCCAAGATGGCGGCGACCCTCGACGTGATCAGCGAGGGGCGGCTCGACCTGGGGCTGGGCGCCGGGTGGTTCGAGCAGGAGTACCGCGCGTACGGCATCCGGTTCCCCCGCATCGGCGAGCGGATCGACCAGCTCACGGAGGGCGTCGAGGTGATCCGCCGCATGTGGACGGAGCCGCATCCGCGCTTCCAGGGCCGGCACTACGCGATCGACGGCGCGGTGTGCGATCCGCCCCCGCGCCAGCGGCCGCATCCGCCGATCTGGATCGGCGGCGAGGGCGACCGGGTCCACCGGCTGGCCGCGCGCGCGGCCGACGGCGTCAACGTGCGCTGGTGGGGCCCGGACCGGATCGCGGGGCGCGGCGCCTATCTCGACGCGGCGTGCCGCGAGGCCGGTCGCGATCCCGCCGCGCTCGCGCGCTCGGTCACCGCGCTGCTGATCGCGGATGACGAGGCGGGGCGGGCCGCCGCCACGCGCGAGCGCTTCGCGGGGATCCCGGGCGAGGGGCACGTGGTCGGCACCCCGGAAGACTGCGTCGCCCGCGTGCGGCAGTACGTGGAGGCGGGCGTGCGGCACTTCCTGTTCACGATCCCGGACGTGGCCTCGAGCCCCATTCTCGAGCTGGTCGGGCGCCGGGTGCTCCCGGCGCTGCGCCAGGAGTTCGCGGTCAGGTAGACGTCAGCGAGAAAGGACGACGGCATGGAGGCGGACGAGCGGCGGCGCTATCTCGAGCCCACCCGGTTCATCGACTCGGATCACGCGGACGTGATCGCCCAGGCGCGGCGGCTGACCGAGGGCTGCGCGGGCGAGCGGGAGAAGCTCGAGCGCATCTACTACTTCGTGCGCGACATGCCTTACGATATCCTGGCCTCGTTCCGCTACCTGGCCCAGGGCCGGAACCGGGCGAGCGACGTGCTCCAGGCCGGCCACGCCTTCTGCATGGGCAAGGCGAGCTCGTTCGTGGCGCTGTGCCGCGCGGTCGGGATCCCCGCGCGCATCGGGTTCCAGCAGCTCCACTGCCCGGACAAGCCCTTCATGTCCGAGGAGGTGCGGCGGCTGTGGGGCGATCGGACGCTGCCGCGCCACTCCCTCGGCGAGGCCTACCTCGACGGGCGGTGGCTCAAGCTCGACGCGACCATCGACGCGCAGACCGCGGCCGCGAAGGGCCGGCCCTACGAGCGCCAGTTCGACGGCGAGCACGACATCCCCACGGTGGAGGGGCCGATCCTCAAGGATCTGGAGAGCCACGCCGACTACCCGGCCGACGTCGCCGACTGGTACGAGATGATGGCCCGCGAGGTCATGCGGGCGCTCGAGCGGGAGGACGCGCATCGGCGGGTCGCGTCGGACGACGCGCTCTGGAGCGGCCCGCGGCCCGCCGCGGAGAGCCCGTGAGCGTCTCTCCTCTCGCGGGGAAGCCGGCGCCGCCCGGGATGCTGGTGGACGTCGGCGCGCTCGAGCGGGAGTACTACGCGCGCCGGCCCGATCCCGCCGATCCGGAGCAGCTCGTCGCCTTCGGCACCAGTGGGCATCGCGGGTCCCCGCTGCGCGGCTCCTTCACCGAGGCGCACATCCTGGCCACGACCCAGGCGATCTGCGACTACCGGCGCGACCGCGGCATCGACGGGCCGCTGTACATGGGCAAGGACACCCACGCGGTCTCCGGCCCGGCCGAGCGCACCGCCCTCGAGGTGCTCGCCGCGAACGCGGTGGAGACGATCATCCAGCGCGAGGACGGGGTGACGCCCACCCCGGTCGTCTCGCACGCGATCCTGGTCTACAACCGGGGCCGGTCGGCGCACCGGGCGGACGGCATCGTGGTGACGCCGTCGCACAACCCGCCGGAGGACGGGGGCTTCAAGTACAACCCGCCGGACGGCGGGCCCGCCGACACCGACGTGACCCGGTGGGTGCAGGATCGCGCCAACGCGCTCCTGCGCGCGGGCAACGCGGGCGTCGCGCGCGTGCCGTTCGAGCGCGCCGCCCGCGCCGCGACCACGCACCGGGAAGACCTCGTCCTGCCCTACGTGAACGATCTGCGGAACGTGGTGGACATGGACGTCATCCGCGGCGCCGGGCTCCGGCTCGCGGTGGACCCGCTCGGTGGCGCCTCCCGGCCCTACTGGGAGCCGATCAACGCGGTCTACGGGCTCGACGTGGCGATCGTCAACCCGGTGATCGACCCGACCTTCTCGTTCATGACGGTGGATCACGACGGCAAGATCCGCATGGACTGCTCGAGCCCCTACGCGATGGCCCGGCTCGTCGGCCTCAAGGATCGGTATCGCGTGGCCTTCGCGAACGACCCGGATTCCGACCGCCACGGCATCGTCACCCCGGGGGCGGGCCTGATGAATCCGAACCACTACCTCGCGGTGGCCATCCACTACCTGTTCGCGAGCCGGCCCGAGTGGCCGGCCGGCGCCGCGGTCGGCAAGACGCTGGTGAGCAGCGGGCTGATCGACCGGGTGGCCCGCAAGCTGGGGCGCCGGCTCTACGAGGTGCCGGTCGGGTTCAAGTGGTTCGTCCCCGGCCTGCTCGACGGCTCGCTCGGCTTCGGCGGCGAGGAGAGCGCGGGCGCCAGCTTCCTCCGGCGGGACGGCGCCGCGTGGGCCACCGACAAGGACGGCCTGATCATGGACCTGCTCGCCGCCGAGATCACCGCGCGCACCGGCCGCGATCCGGGCGAGCACTACCAGGCGCTGGCCGCGGAGCTCGGGACGCCCTCCTACACGCGCATCGACGCGGCCGCGACGCCCGAGCAGAAGGCGCGGCTGGGGAAGCTCTCGCCGACCGCGGTGACCGCGTCGCAGCTCGCGGGCGAGCCCATCACCGCCACGCTCACCCGGGCGCCCGGCAACGACGCGCCGATCGGCGGGCTCAAGGTCGTGGCGGCCAGCGGCTGGTTCGCGGCGCGCCCCTCCGGGACGGAGAACATCTACAAGATCTACGCGGAGAGCTTCCGGGACGCCGCGCACCTGGACGCGATCGTGCGCGAGGCCCAGGAGATCGTGGACGCGGCGCTGCGCTAGCCGCCGGTCTTCGGCGGGTGCGCCCGGACCGCGTCCTCGTTCACCTCGGTGCCCCAGCCCGGGCCGGTGGGCAGCAGCAGGTGGCCGTTCTCGATTCGGGGCTTCACGGTCACGAGGTCGTCCTGCCACGGCACCATGTCGGGATCGGTCTCCATGATGCGCAGGTTGGGGACCACCGCGCTCCAGTGCGCGTTCATCATGGTGGCGAGGTGGCCGTAGAAGTTGTGCGGGGCCACGTTGATCTCGTAGGCGTCGGCCATGGCCGCGATCTTGAGCGACTCGCCCACCCCGTTCCACGGCGTGTCGATGATGGCCACGTCCACCGCCTGCTGCTCGAAGAACGGCCGGTAGTCGCGGCGGCCGAACAGGCACTCGCACGAGGCGACCGGGATGGTGGTGCGGCTGCGCACGTAGGCGAGCGCCTTCGCGTCGCGCGTGTCCATCTCGACCCAGAAGAGATCGTAGGGCTCCATGGCCCGCGCCATCTTGAGGAACCCCTCGGTCTTGTAGTTGAAGTTGAGGTCCACCAGGATGTCCATGCCGGGCCCCGCGCCCTCGCGGAAGGCGGCGAGCTCGGCGCGGATGGCCTCGAGCACGTGCCGGTCGGCGTTGAGCTCGGGGAAGCCGGCGCTGCGGCCGAAGCCCGGCACGTGCGCCCGCGGATTGTCGCCCAGGAGCAGCGCGTTGGTCTTGAGCGCGGTATAGCCCTTGGCCACCACCTCGCGCCCCATCGCCACGATGTCGTCGAGCGTGCGCACCGGTGGAATGCCCATCTCCTTCGCGCGGCTCACCCGATAGGTGGCGCAGTGCGACCAGTACAGGCGGATGCGGTCACGCACCGGGCCGCCGAAGAGGGAATAGACCGGCACGCCGAGGGAGCGGGCCTTGATGTCGAGGAGCGCGTTCTCGATCGCGCCGATGGCCTGCTGGATCACCCCGCCGGCGGCCTGCCGGCGCACCGCGGATAGCAGGGCGACGTGGGCCTCCCACGGGCGCGGGTCCTTCCCGATGAGCAGTGGCGCGAGCCCCGCGATCGCCGCGGAGACGCCGACGCCGCCGAAGGACTCGTTGTACTCGCTCCAGCCGACGAGACCCTCGTCGGTGCTGATCTTGAGGAAGTCGAGGCTGCGCCAGCCCCCGTCGGCGTGCAGCGACTCCACCTTCGTGATCTTCATCGCGCCTCCTCTGTCCGCCCGGTGAGAGAGGCCCGGGCCGGCCGGGGTAGGCTACCGGAGCGTCGCCCACCTCGGCAAGCGGCCATCGCGACCGATCGGCTAGACTGCCGGTGATGAGCGGATCGCTTGCCGAGGTGCCGGCACGGGAGGTGTGCGTCGCGCGCTATCTGGTGGAGCGCAACGCGGGGGAGCATGGCGACCGGCCGTTCCTGGTCTTCCCCGACGCTCCGACCCTGACCTGGCGCGGTGCGCACGATCGCATCGTGCAGATGGCCTGCGGCCTGGCGCGGCTCGGCGTCCGCCAGGGCGAGCACGTGCTGAGCTGGCTGCCGACCGGCCCCGACAGCATCCTGCTCATGCTGGCCCTGAACCACCTCGGCGCCGTCTACGTGCCGGTGAACCTGGCCTACCGCGGCCGGCTGCTGGAGCACGTGATCCGCGTATCGGATGCGCGGCTGATGGTGGCGCACGCCGACCTCGTGCCGCGCCTGCAGGAGATCGAGCCGACCCGGCTCGAGGTCGTCGTCGTGCTCGGCGGCCCGGCGGCGACGCGGCTCGTCGCGCACGGCCCCGAGGCGCTGGCCCCGAGCGATCGCGAGCTGCCGCCGCTCGCGCGCCCGATCGAGCCGTGGGACACCCAGACCGTGATCTTCACCTCCGGCACCACCGGGCCGTCGAAGGCCGTGCTGTCCTCCTACTGCCAGGCCTGGTCGATGATGGGGCCGGAGGCGTGGCCCTTCATCACCGGGGCCGACCGTTACTTCATGACCATGCCGATGTTCCACGTCGGCGGCACCGGCCTGGTCAACTGCATGACCTTCCGGGCCGGATCGCTCGCGGTGATGCCGACCTTCGACACCGAGCGATTCTGGCCGCTGGTGCGCCGCACCGAGGCGACGGTCGTCTTCCTGCTCGGCGGCATGGCGAGCTTCCTGTGGAAGCGCCCGCCGGGGCCGGAGGACCGCGACCACCGGCTCAAGCTCGCCTTCATGGTGCCGCTGGTCGACGACGTGCCGGGGTTCGCGGCCCGCTTCGGCGTCGACGTGCGCACCGTGTTCAACATGACGGAGATCAACAACCCGATCGTGTCGGAGCCGCAGCCGCAGGGCCG
>CAMLFJ010000136.1 GCA_946479205.1 uncultured bacterium
CCCCCCCCCGCCCCGCGCGGGGCGGGGGGGCGCGGGGGGCGCGGGCCGGGGGGGCGGGCCCCCCCGGGGGGCGGGGGGGGGGGGCGACGGCAGCAGCGAGGTCGGAAGCAGCATCGCCTCGTTCCCGCTGGCCCAGGCCGGGCCGAGCCCCTGGCTCATCCGGGTCAAGCTCCAGGGCACCGACCCGGCCGATATCCTGATCGGCGGCCCGGCGCCGCGCTGACCGACGACGCACCGGTCAGCGGCGGCGACGAGCTCGCGGGGGATCGGCCGCCGGGGCGGTGATCCCGGAGGCGCCGGCGGGCCGCCGCTCTTCCATCTCGTCGAGCGTGCGCGGCCAGTCCTGGCGCAGCAACCGCGAGAGCGCGCGGTCCGCGAGGAGGCGCCCGGCGGTCTGGCAGCGCGCGCAGTAGTTGGTCTCGTTCTCCGCGTGCACGATGCGCTGCACCGGAGCGCCGCAGTCGGGGCAGGGGCGGCCGTAGCGGCCGTGCACCGCCATGTCGGGGCGGAACGCGGTCACGCCCTCCGGGAACTCGCCCCCCGCGTCGCGCCGCAGCCGCTCGATCCAGTCGGCCAGCGTGGCCTTCGCCGCCTCGAAGAGCCGCGCGCTCTCCTCCTCCGAGAGCTGGCGCGTCATGCGCACCGGCGAGAGCCGGGCCCGGTGCAGGATCTCGTCGGAGTACGCGTTGCCGATGCCGCTCAGGATGCGCGGGTCGGTCAGCGTGCGCTTCAGGGTGTGGGACTCGCGCGTGATCGCGGCGCGGAAGGCGGCGGGGTCGGCATCCCCGAGCTCGAGGCCGCCCGGATCGTGAGCGGCCAGCGCGGCCTCGCCGCGGATCAGGTGGATGGCGGCGCGGCGCTTCGATCCCGCCTCGGTGAGGGTGACGGTGCCGGTGGAGAAGTCGAGCGCGGCCAGCCCGATCTTGCCGGGGAGCTTCGCGCCGGCCTCCTTCCAGTGCAGTCGTCCCGCGATCATCAGGTGGATGAGCACGAACCGCTCGCTGTCCAGGGCGATCACGATGCGCTTGCCCAGGCGCCGGACGCCGGTCACCACACGGCCCGCGATCTCGGCGGGGCCCGGATCCACCGAGCGCAGCACGAAGGGGTTGGCGAGCCGGAGGCGCTCGAGGCGCGCGCCACCGATACGCGCGGCGAGCGCTTCGAGGTAGACGGTGACGTCGGGCAGCTCGGGCATGGCCGGGTCGCGCCAGTGTAGAGACGGAGCGCGTGGCCGCGCAAGCGGGGGCCCCTGTGGTACGGTGCGGAGCATGTCCGCCACCCCCCCGACCGGGCGGCCCCCGGTCGCCCAGAAGATCCCGAGGACCGACGTGGTCCACGGGGACGTGCGCCAGGACGACTACCACTGGATGCGGGAGAAGGACAATCCCGACGTCATCGCCTACCTGACCGCGGAAAACGCCTATACCGACGCGGTGATGAAGTCGACGGTGCCGTTCCAGGAATCGCTCTACGCGGAGATGCTGGCGCGCATCAAGGAGGACGACCAGTCGGTGCCCTACCGCCTGCGCGGCTACCACTACTACTCGCGCACCGAGAAGGGCAAGCAGTACCCGATCTACTGTCGCAAGGCGGGCAGTCTCGACGCGCCCGAGCAGGTGATGCTCGACCTCAACCAGCTCGCGGAGGGCCACCCGTTCCTGGCCCTGGGCGCGGCCTCGGTGAGCGACGACGGCCGGCTCCTCGCCTATACCACCGACCTGACCGGCTTCCGCGATCACACGCTCCACGTGAAGGATCTCGACACCGGCGCGCTCCTGCCGGACCGCGTGGAGAAGGTGAGCGCGGTGGCGTGGGCCGCGGACAACCAGACGCTCTTCTACGTCACCGAGGATGAGGCCAAGCGCCCCTACCGGCTGCACCGGCACCGCCTCGGGGTCGCGGTCGCCGATCTGCTCCTCGAGGAGCCGGACGCCCTCTTCCGCTTCCACGTGGGCCGCTCGCGCAGCCTCGCCTACCTCTTCCTGGTCTCGGGCAGCTTCACGAGCACCGAGGTTCGCTATCTCCGCGCCGGCGACCCGGGCGGGGCGTGGCAGATGGTGCTCCCGCGCGAGCCGGATCACGAATACCAGGTGGATCACGGCGCCGGCCCGGACGGCGAGGTCTTCTACATCCGCACGAACCGCAACGGCCTGCGGAACTTCCGCCTCGTCGCGGCCCCGGTGGACGATCCGCATCCCGCGCGCTGGCGCGAGCTGATCGCCCATCGGGCGGACGTGATGCTCGAAGACGTGGACGTCTTCGCCCGGCACTACGTCGTCCACGAGCGCGAGGACGGGCTGATCCGGCTGCGGGTCACCGACGCGGGCACCGGCGCGTACCATCACGTGGAGTTCCCGGAGCCGACCTACGACCTGAGCTCGGACGCCAACGCGGAGTTCGACGCGGGGGCCTACCGGCTGCGCTACCAGTCGCTGATCACCCCCGCGTCGGTGTTCGACTACGACATCGCGGAGCGCCGCCTGCGCCTGCTCAAGCAGGCGCAGGTGCTCGGCGGCTACGACCCGGCGCGCTACGCCTCCGAGCGCATCCACGCGACGGCCCCCGACGGCACCCGCGTCCCCATCTCCCTCGTGCGCCGCGCCGAATCGCGCCGGGACGGCTCGAGCCCGATGCTGCTCGCCGGCTACGGGGCCTACGGCTATCCCTACCCGGCCGGCTTCTCGTCGAACCGGCTGAGCCTGCTCGACCGCGGAGTCAGCGTGGCGATCGCCCACATCCGGGGCGGGGGCGAGCTGGGGAAGCGCTGGCACGACGAGGGCCGCATGATGAACAAGCGCAACACCTTCACCGACTTCATCGCGGCCGCCGACTTCCTGGCCGCGAGCGGCTACACCGCGCCGGACCGGCTCGTCATCGAGGGCGGCAGCGCGGGCGGCCTGCTCATGGGCGCGGTCCTCAACCAACGGCCGGACTGCTGCGCGGCCGCGGTGCTGCGGGTGCCCTTCGTGGACGTGATCAACACCATGCTCGACGAGTCGCTGCCGCTCACGGTGGGCGAGTTCGAGGAGTGGGGCAACCCGAAGATCCGCGAGCAGTACGAGTACATGAAGAGCTACTGCCCCTACACCAACCTGGACGCGCGCCCGTATCCGGCGCTGTTCATCAAGACCTCGCTCAACGACAGCCAGGTGATGTACTGGGAGCCCGCGAAGTACGTGGCGCGCCTGCGCGCGATCGGCACCGCGGTCGTCCCGCCCGTGTTCAAGATCAACATGGAGGCCGGCCACGGGGGCGCCTCCGGCCGCTACGACTACCTCCGCGAGATCGCCTTCGACTACGCGTTCATCCTCACCCGCCTCGCCGCCTTCCTCCTGAGGTGAGGAGCGTACGGTAGCGGCGGCACCGGACGTCGCCCCCGCGCTCCTCGCGCATCTTCGCCGCGAGCTTCACGCGCCCGCTCTCGCCTACGCCGATGCCCCCGACGCGATCAGCGGCGGCTACGACACGAGCATCTTCGGCTTCCGCCTCGCCGCCGGTCCCGCGGAGTGGGCGGGCCCGCTGATTCTCCGAATGCTGAGCCCGGCCCACGATCCGGCGCGAGCCCTCCGGGAGCGGGCCACCCAGAACGCGCTCGCCGGGCTCGGCTATCCGGTGCCGCGGGTGCTCGCCGCGTGCGTCGACCGCGCCCCGCTCGGCGCCGGCTTCCTCGTGATGGAGCGGGCCGCCGGCCGCCCGCTCCTGGACGTGCGCCGGCCGGGGGTGGCCTGGACGCTCGCCGAGACGCACGCGCGGCTGCACGCGCTCAACCCCGAGCCGGTGCTCCGGGCGCTGGACGACGAAGGCCGGGCGGCCGGCTGGGGCTTCGACCGCGACACGGTCAGCTTCGAGGGGCATCTGGCGGCGCTCGATCGGCGCATCCAGGCGGGCGGGCTCGACGGGCTCGCGGACGGGATGGGCTGGCTGCTCGGGCGCGCGCCCGGCGCCTCGGGCCGGCGCGTGATCTGTCACGGCGACTTCCATCCGCAGAACGTGCTGGCGGTGGACGGGCGGGTCACCGCGGTGCTCGACTGGCCCAACATGGTGGTGGCCGAGCCGGAGTACGACGTGGCCTCGACGCGCGTCATCCTCACCCAGACGCCGGTCGCCCTGTTCCCGGTGCCCGCCGCGCTGCGCCCGCTGCTGGCCGCGGGCCGGCGCATCCTCGTCGCGCGCTACCTGGCGGTCTACCGCAAGCGGCGCCCGCTCGATCGGGCGCGGCTGCCGTATTTCGAGGCGGTCGCGTGCATGCGGGGGCTGGTGCGCGTCGCGGCTGCGCGCGCGGCCGGGGACACCACGCTGAGCCCCCTCGACGCCTCCTCGTTCGGCGAGCGGCTCGCCGCGCGCTTTGGCCGCGTCAGCGGAGTGCGGGTGACGCTGCCGCCGCGCCGCGGCTGACCGTGCTACCATTCCCGCCGGAAATAGACCACTCCGCATCGGAGGCCCCATGACCGCGACCGATCTCGCCTACACTCCCGCAACCGAGCTCATCCCGCAGATCCGGTCGAAGGCGCTGTCGCCGGTGGAGCTCATTCGGGCCGTGCTCGAGCGCATCGAGCAGGCGAACCCGAAGATCAACGCGTTCTGCACAGTGACCGCGGACGCGGCGCTGGCCGCCGCGCGCGCGGCCGAGGAGGCGGTGATGAAGGGCGGGCGGCTCGGCCCGCTGCACGGCATTCCCGTCTCGATCAAGGACCTGGCCCTGGTGAAGGGCGTGCCGGCCCGCTTCGGCTCGCACATCTTCGCCTCTCGCGTGGGCGACGTGGACGCGCCCTACGTGCGCCGCCTCGTCGAGGCCGGGGCCGTCATCACCGGCAAGACCACGACGCCGGAGTTCGGCTGGAAGGCGCTCGGCGATAGCCCGCTCACCGGGATCACGCGGAACCCGTGGAACCTCGGCATGACCTCGGGCGGGTCGAGCGCGGGCGCGGGCGCCGCGACCGCGGCGGGGCTGGGCCCGCTCCACCAGGGCTCGGACGGCGCGGGCTCGGTGCGGGTGCCGTCGGCGTTCTGCGGCATCTACGGGCTCAAGCCCACCTTCGGGCGCGTGCCCATGTGGCCGGTCTCCAACACCGACAGCGCCTCCCACACCGGACCGATGACGCGCACGGTGGCCGATGCCGCGCTGATGCTCGGCGTGATGGCCGGCCCCGACGACTGGGACCGCCAGTCGCTGGACGCGGCCCCTGACGATTACGCGGGCCGCCTGCGCACCGGTATCAAGGGGCTGCGGGTGGGGTGGAGCCTCGATCTGGGGTGCCTGCAGGTGGATCCCGAGGTGGCGCAGGTCGCGAAGCGCGCCGCGCTCGCGTTCCAGGAGCTGGGCTGCGCGGTCGAGGACGTGAAGATCAGCTGGCCGGACACGCGCGAGATGATCCATCTCATGTGGAACGCCCACTACGCGGGCAACTACGGGCAGTACCTCGACGAGTTCCGCGCACGCATGGACCCGGGCCTGGTCGCCGCCCTCGAGGACGGCCGGCGCTACAGCGCGGAGGCCTACGTGGCGATGCGCGGCCGCAAGCACGTCTACTGCGACGCGGTGCGCGCGACCTTCGACACCTACGACCTGCTGCTGACCCCGACGGTGTCGGTCGCGGCCTTCGAGGTCGGGCGGCTCAATCCGGTGGGCTTCCCGCAGCACGCGTGGGACTGGTTTCCGTGGGCCGGCTTCAGCTATCCGTTCAACTTCACCGGGCAGCCCGCCGCCACGGTGCCGGCCGGGTTCACCGCCGGGGGCATGCCGGTGGGACTGCAGATCGTCGGCCGCCGTCTCGCCGATCTCCAGGTGCTGCAGGCCTCGGCCGCCTTCGAGCAGGCGCGGCCGTGGGCCCAGAAGCGGCCCGGCGTCTGAGCGGGGGCCCGTCGCGCATCCGATGAGCGCTGCGCGCCCGTACGACATCATCACCTTCGACTGCTACGGCACCCTCATCGACTGGGAGGCCGGCATCGCGGGCGCGTTCATGCGGGCGGTGGTCGGGACCGGCAGCCGGCTCGATCCCCACACCGTGCTCGCGGCCTACGAGCGCATCGAGCCGGTGGTGCAGGCCGAGGCGTACCGGAGCTACCGCGAGGTGCTCACCGAGAGCGCGCGGCGGGTGGCCCGGGAGATCGGCTGGGCGCTGCCCGAGGCGCGCGCGGGATTCCTGGCCGAGAGCCTGCCGTTCTGGATCCCGTTTCCGGACACCAACGCGGCGCTCGAGCGGCTCTTCAAGGCGGGCTATCAGCTCGGCATCCTCTCCAACGTGGACGACGATCTCCTCGCGGGTACGCGCCGGCACTTCACGGTCCCCATCGACCTCATCGTGACCGCTCAGCAGGTGGGCTCCTACAAGCCGGCCGACGGGCACTTCACCACCGCGCGCGAGCGCATCGGCGGCCGTCGGTGGCTGCACGCGGCCCGGAGCCACTTCCACGACGTGACGTCGTGCAAGCGCCTGGGGGTGCCGGTGGCCTGGATCAATCGCGCGGGGGAGACCCGCGGCGAGCCGCGGCCGGACCGCGAGCTCGCCAGCCTCACCGAGCTGGCCGACTGGCTCACCTAGCCCGTAGTCGAGAGGACGCCCATGGCACTCGAGCAGACGCTGAACGACACGCTCACCCAGGCCATCAAGGCCAAGGACAGCCGGACCGCGGACGTGGTGCGCATGCTCAAGACCAAGGTCCAGGAGCGCCGCACCGCCAAGGGCTTCGCGGGCGAGGTCGACGACGCCCTCGTGCTCGACGTGATCGGGGCCTACCGCAAGCTCCTGCAGAAAGCGGTGGCCGAGTACGACAAGCTCGGGGAGCGCGGAGCCGGGCAGGCCGCCCAGCTTCGCTTCGAGATCGACTTCTGCGAGCGCTACCTGCCGAAGACGATGGACGACGCGGGGGTGCGCGCGCTCGTCAAGGAGCGCATCGCCGCCCTCGGCATCAGCGACCCCAAGCAGGCCGGCCGCCTGGTCGGCGACATCATGAAGACCCACAAGGGCCAGGTGGACGCGGGCGACGTCAAGCGCGTCGCGGAGGAGCTGCTGAAGGGCTAAGGGCTAGCGTCCTAGCGGAAGCGGGCGCGGGGATCGTTCCGCAGGGCGTCCTCGATCCGCATCCGGTGCCGCGGCGGCATCGCGGGCAGCGCGTCGGGCGCGAAGTACCGGATCTCGAGCGACTCGTCGTCGTTGACGCGCGGCTCGCCCGCCACCGGGCGGCACGCGAAGGTGATGCTCAGGATCGCGGCCTCGTCGCCGTTCGGGTAGCGCACGATGAACTCCGGGCCGCCGTAGACCCCGACGATCCGCTCGGGCACGACCTCGAGCGCGGTCTCCTCGCGAATCTCCCGCACCACGGTCTCCGCGGGCTCCTCCCCCGGCTCCATGATCCCGCCCGGCAGCCCCCACTCGCCGTTGTCGCTCCGTCGCTGCAGAAGCACCTGGCCCGCCGCGTTGAAGATGATCGCGGCGACCCCGGGCTGGAGCAGCACGTCGTGGCCGATCTTCGCACGGATGTCGCGCATGTACGGGGAGAGGGGCATCGCGGACGCTCCGGCGGGCGGTGCCGCTACTTGCGGCTGCCCGCGTAGCGCTTCTCGACGTAGTCGTCGAGGATCTTCAGGAAGTCGGCGACGATGGCGTCGCCCTTGAGCGTGAGCTTGAGCGCGCCGTCCACGAAGACCGGGGCCTTGGGCTCCTCGAAGGTGCCGGGCAGCGAGATGCCGATGTCGGCGTGCTTGGACTCGCC